>JAGWJU010000087.1 GCA_028865585.1 Elusimicrobiota bacterium
TTTTTTATGCACCTCATCAACGAGCGGCCCATTATTTACGGGATTCTGGCCCTGGTGGCGTTCTTCGTCCTCTTCCTTTATCTTTTGCCCATGACGGACACCATCGCCACATCCGGCCGCCGGCCGGCCCAGGCCGTGTCCGCGGCGGCGGAGGCGACGCGGTAGCTTCGGCCGACTTTTATGTCGTTGAGAGCGTTCCACATCATCTTCATCGCGGCGTCCTCGAGCGTGATGGCCTTCCTGCTCTTCTGGGCCTCCCGCGGAGCGGGGGGCGCCCACCCGGGCCTCAAGCTTTGCGCCCAGCTGGGGCTGGTGGTGGCCCTGGTGTACCTGGTTTGGTTCATCCGCAAGTACAAGACATTGGCATGAGACTCGCGAAAAAAATCTTTCTAACGGCCGGCGCTCTTTTCCTGCCGGCGATGGCGTGGCCCTGCGCCGTGTGCTTCGGCGGCAAAGGCATGCCCATGGGGTTCTACCGCGGATTCTTCATCGCGGTCGTCGTCACCTTGGCGATCACTTTCACCCTGATCGGCGCCATCGTTCGGACCGTTCTGAAAATCGAGAAACGCAGGGAAGCCCAGTCGTGAGGGCCGCCCACCGTCTGGCCCAGGCGACCGCCGCGGCCGCGTTTTTGCTCATCATCGCCGGGGCGCTGGTCACCTCGACGGGGTCGAGCCTGGCCATCCCGGATTGGCCGCTGGCCTACGGCAAGCTCATCCCGCCCATGCACGGCGGCATCCCTTTCGAGTGGGGGCACCGCGTGTTGGCCGGTTGCGTGACGCTGCTGACCTTTTTCCTCGCGGGCGTGCTCTGGCGGCTTGAAACGCGCCGCGGCGTCAGGCTTCTGGCCCTGGCCGCGGCGGGCGGCATCGTCCTACAGGCGATTTTCGGAGGCATGACCGTGCTTTTGCGCCTGCCGCCGGAGCTCTCCATCGCGCATGCCTGCCTGGGTCCCGTGGTTTTCTGCCTTCTGGTCGCGCTGGCGCAGACGACCTCGCCCTGGTACGCCGATCCGGCCACGACGGTTAAGACGCCGTCCTCCGCCAAGTTCAAGAAAATCGGCTGGATTTTTTCAGTCGTCGTGTTCCTTCAGATTCTTTGGGGCGCCATCATCCGGCACATGGGCCAGGCGGTGGGCCTGCACATTCTCTGGGCTTTCGTCGTCCTGGGCATGGCGATTTTCGTGCTGGTGAAAAGCTACCGGCCAAAGATTCCCCAGCTTTCCCGGCCCGCGCTCCTTCTGGTGCATTTGGTTCCGCTGCAGTTCATCCTGGGCTTCATCTCTTTAAAGATTCTTTTCTCCTCGACCTTCAACCCCGGTTTTGGATCGGCGGCGGCTTTGACCGCGTCGCACGTGGCGGTGGGGGACTTGATTCTCGCCACGACGGTCGTCTGGCTTTTGAGGGCGTACAAAACGTCATGAAGGCTTATCTCGAGCTCTCCAAACCGCGCATCGCCGTGCTGGTCATGGCGACCGCGGCCGCGGGCTATTTCCTCGCGGGCGGCCACGGCCATCTCCTGGCTTTTTGGGGGCTCATCGCCGGCGTAGGTTTGGCCGCGGCCGGCGCCGGAGCGGGGAACCAGTGTTTGGAGAGCGGCCAGGACGCTCTCATGAAGAGAACGTCCCGGAGGCCTTTGCCCTCGGGCCGCATCGAGAGTTCTCGCGCCGCCGCCGCCGCCGCCGTTTTGAGTTTGTCGGGATTGGCCGTGGTCGCCTTAAGCGCGGGGCTCGTGCCCTTCCTGCTGACCGCCTTGACGCTGCTCGTCTACCTCGGAGCCTACACGCCGCTCAAGCGCGTCACGCCGCACAGCACGTGGCTGGGCGCCGCCGCGGGCGCGGCGCCGCCGCTCATCGGCTGGGCCGCGGCCTCGGGAGGGGCGCTGCCCTTCCGGGCCTGGGTCCTGTTCATGATCCAGTTCTTGTGGCAGATTCCCCACTTTTTGTCCCTGTTCTGGATGTACCGCGAGGACTACCGGAACGCGGGCTTCAAGGTCGTGACGGTCGTCGATCCCGATGGGGGGCTCACCGCCTTTCAGATCGCGATGCACACCTTCACGGTGCTTCTGGCCAGCCTTCTGCCCGTCTTCTGCGGCATGGCGGGCATCGGTTACGGCATCGGAGCCCTGATTTTGAGCGCGCTTTATCTGGCGCTCGGCATGCGGGCAAGCTGGACGCTGGCGGCGGACGACACACGGAGGCTTTTCTTGGCGTCGCTGGCGTATCTGCCCTTACTTTTCGGGATGCTTTGGCTGGGAGGAGCCTAGAATCATGCGGATGAGACACCTTTTTATTTTTGCGGCGGCCGCGTGCGCCTTGGCCGCCTGCCAGGAAAAGTCGATGACGGAGGCGCAGAAAGGCCAGGCGTATTTCAACGCCATGGGCTGCAGGAGCTGCCATCAGATCGGCAATTCCGGCGGCGCCTACGGGCCGAATCTGACCTATGTGGGCTTCCGCAAATCGCCGCAGTGGCTTGATTTGTGGCTGAAAGATCCCCATGCGTGGCGGACCAAGACCGTCATGCCGAATTTCCACCTTTCCGATTCGGTGCGGTCGGCCCTGGTGGCTTATTTGTCCGAGCAGAAGGGACAGGGCTGGCCTACGGACGCCGATAAGCCTTGGAACGCGCCGGACCTAAAGAATAATCCTATCGCGCGCGGGAAGATGCTCTTCAACAAGGTGGGCTGCGTCGCCTGCCACGGCGTCGGCGGCGTGGGGGGCTACCCCAACAACAACGTGGTCGGCGGACTTATTCCGTCTTTGACTAAGGTCGCCGAAGGCTACAGCAAGCAGGAGTTGATCAACAAGATCCACGACGGCGTGGTCCCGACGCCCATGGACCCAAGCCAGCCGGCGCCCATGATCCACATGCCGCCGTGGGGCCAGGTTCTGAGCAAGGGCGAGATCACGGACCTCGCGGATTATCTCATCTCCCTCGATCCCGGAGCCAAGAGCGGCTCGGGCGGCTCGGGCGGCTTCTAAAACCGGCCGTAAAAAATCCCCGGCGCCGGAAAACCGGCGCCGGGGAATGCGCCAAAAGGCTTAGCCGGTTATCGTGCCTTCGCCGTCTTCACCTTGGCAACTTTCTCAACCATGAGGGCCTGGATCCCGTCCCGGGAGACGAGCTTTCCCGTCACGTCCACGGTCTTCGCGCCAAGCTTGCGGACTTCCTCGTAGGCCTTGTTTCTTCCAGCCAGCAGATAGGCATGGCCGTCCGCGGTCAGAAGGCCGGCCGGCGCTCCTTTCTTCAGGCAGGCCCGCGCGCACATGGCGTGCTTGGGCCCGTGGGCGCCTTCGGCCAGGTAGCAGTTGAGGTCCAGGACCTCGCCCCGCAGGGTTGTCATGGACGAGGCGGGCGTCATCGTGTCCTGGGACATGCCCGCGGCACGGGCGGCGGCTCCGGTTCCGAACGTTCCGGCCAGGACGGCCAGAATTGCGGCTAGCGACAGTTTTCTCATGAGCGTATCCTCCTAAGACAGCCTCATTTTATCAAATTAGGGGTCAGCGGGCGTCAGATCCGCTTTTTGTCCGAGCCGCCAGGAACGCTTCCAGCGCCGGTTCCAGATCCTGCCCGCGCCGCTCGGCCCAGAGGCGCAAGGCTTGCGCCCTGCCTCTGAATGCGCGCTTCGCGGCTCCTGCGGGCAAGGCTTCGGCCAAGCGCCCGTAGAAAATGGCGGCGCGCGCGTTGAGCGTAGGGTCAAGGAGCGCGGCGCTTTTGTCCGCGGCCGTATTGGGGGCGGGCCGGTCTCGCAGGGCGGCGCTGCCGCGAACGGCCAGATTCTTTTCCATCGCGCGCGCCACGGCCAGAGCGTGCGCCAAGGAGTTCGATCGGTGAAACGCGCCGTATTCGGCCAGGAAGGCGAGCCCTAAGTCCGTTTCATCCGCGAGATAGCAGGACAATCCGCGCGGCTCGGACAGCTCGTGCCTGGCGCAGCCGTTCTTGATTCCCTCGCGCCACCAGCGGCTCAGAGTCCGTTCGGCCTGCCGGACGGCGCGCGGGCCGGCAATTCTGCGGTTGTTCAAGACTGCTTGGGCCATCAGACCGTTGCCGGCGGCAAATAGGCGCCGGTCGACTCGCGGAACGCCCAGCGCGCGCCGGCGCTTGTCCGGCAGAGAAAAATAGTAGTCGCCTTCGAGCAGAACGCCGCCCGGCTCTTCGAGGTCGGCGGCTTGGCTTGCGGCGTATCCGCCCCGCGGATCGGCCAAGAACTCATCCACGTAGGCCGCGGTTCTTGCGGCGGCCTCCGGATTTGCGGAGGCCAGGGCTTCGACGGCCCGGGCCTGCTCCGATAGGCGCTTGCCCGTGGCGGGATGAGCCCAGCCCGGGCCTCGGGCGCAGCGGTAGAAGCCGCCCCATTGGGGATCCTCCAAGTGCAGGGCGGCCGCGGCGCCTTGCCGCGCCATGTTCCGGGCCCAGGGATAAGGTGTTCTCTCAAGAAGGCTGATTCTTTCAAAGAACGGGAAGACGGAAGTCAGGGCGTTCGCCGCGGAGGCCGGATTCCAGATTGCGGCGAGGCGGCGCCGGGGCGATTGGGAGCCCGCGGAGGTCTCCTGAATTTCTCGATTCTCCGCGGACGACAGGGCGTTCTCTCGTTGCAGCGCCCAGCGCGCGGCGGCTTCGGGGCGCTTGCGGTAGGCGGACAGGATTTCCGAGGCCCAGCCGCGGAAAAGCTCCGGCGTCATGGCCGAGCCTCCGGCGAGCGGGGCGCCCGAGGGAAGAAGAATGTCGAGCGCGGGCCAGGCTCGCGGAGGGTAGCGAAGCAAAAGCTCCGGCCTCGCGTCCGCGTCAATGCGGACGGGAATGAAATGCTGCGCGACAAAAGACGCGGTTCCGGAGTCGGCCCAGAGAGTCTGATCGGTTTGAATCGAGGCGTGCGACCAGCGCGCCGAAATGTCGAGTAAAACCAGGCGGTCCGATTTTTTAGCCTTAGCGAAAGCCGCCGGTCCCCAAGCGTTCCATGCCACCAGGTTGGGGCGGAGTTTCTCTATGCGAGGCGAGACGGGCGCCGTCGAAGCGAGGCCGTAGAAGAAGGAGGGGAGGCCGCCCGTGCTGAAGGCCAAGTAGGCGGCGGCCAAGCCCATGACCATGAGGAAAGCGCCCAGAATCATCATCACCCGCCGGTGAACTTCTTTAGGGTCGGCCATGATCAGCGTCCGCCTTGAGCGAGCCGGCGCTCGAGCTCCGGATCGTCGTGAATCGGGGCTTCGCAGGCGAAATTGTCGCAGAGGTAGGCGGCTGGGCGATCCTGCGGCGCATAAGCCTTAATTTTCGGCAAAACGGCCGAAAGCGTCCCGGCCTCGGAATCCTTTATTTCCAGCACGAGGGAAAAAGGCAGGAAGTTTCTCCGCAGGCGGCGGCTCATGACTTGAAACTCCGGCGAACTTGTTTTCCCGGAGAGAATCACCTGCCGCCCTGGCTTAAAGCGTCGCGCCGCGGACGCGAGCATCACGGGCAGGGCCAGCGGCTGCGCGCGCATCCGCGCGGAAAAAGCCCGCAGCACGGCGTCGGCGGTCTTGAGGAGTTCCGGACGGCCGGTGAGCTCGTGGAGCCTGAGCGCGTTGAGGGCGGAGACGGAGCTGGCGCAGGGCTCCACGTTGTCCGCCTCCTCCAAAACACGGAAGAGAATTTCCGGGCCGGCGCTTTGCGCGGTCATGTAGAAGCCTCCCGGCTCGGCCCAAAAATCTTTTTTCTGCTCATCGAAGAGCCCTTCCGCCCAAGACAGCCACTGTCCGTCGCGAGACGCGACGAACAAGTCGAGCAGGCCTTGGATGAGAAACGCGTAGTCGTCCGCGGTGGCAAAGACCGCGCATTCCCCGCCGGCCCAGCGCCGGTGGAGTTTGCCGCGAGGGCAGAGTTTTTCCCGGACGAAGTTTGCCGCGGAGGCCGCCGCCGCGAGATAACGCTCATCCCCGAGTATCCGGCC
>JAGWJU010000088.1 GCA_028865585.1 Elusimicrobiota bacterium
TTGCTCTTCCTGCGGCAAGCCGCTGCAGGCGGACTGCCCAAAATGCGGAGCGCCGGCCGAAGCCGGCGCCCGTTTCTGCCCCGCGTGCGGGGCGAAGCTCGCCTAGAGGGGCGAGCGGACCCCGCTAGCGCAGCGCGGTCGGGATTTTGGCCTTCTCGTCGTTTAAGAACGCGCTCCACTTGTGCGCGGTGCGGTTCTTCCACGATCCCTTGTGATACGCGTAGGAGGCCAGAAGAGGCAGCGCCATGGTGGCCTCGGCGTAGACCATCTGCTCGCTGACGGTGTCGACTTTGCCCCAGGAGCAGGCTTCGCGCAGCGTCGAGCCGGAGAGCGCTCCGTCCCGCTCGTCCGCGACCGTGATCTGCACGGCGTACTTGTGCATCTTGGTCTCAAGGCCGATCATCTCCGGTCCGACCGTGGCGTCTTGGGCGAAGTTCTTGGGAACGCCGCCGCCGATCATGAGGAGGCCCGTTTCCTTGGCCGCGAGCTTGACGCGGACCAGCTCGAGGAAGTCTTTGGCCGAGTCGATGGAGGCGTGCTCCTCGGGATTGTGCCACTGGTGGTGCAGAAGCCCGAAGCCCGCCGAGCAGTCGGAAAAGGCGGGAACGAAAATGGGCACGCTCTTTTGGTAGGCCGCGAGGACGACCGAGTCCTTGACCTTGCAGTTTTTGACCAGGTGTTTGCCCATTTCTTCGATGAACTCGCGCGAGGAGTAGGGGCGGGGCTTTAAGGTGCCGGCGATCCCGGAGATGGTCGAGTCGCAGATGCCCAGCTGATCCTCATCGATGAAGGTGTCGTAGATGCGGTCGACGCGAAGCGCGCGCATCTGCTTGTCGTCCACCCACTTGCTTCCTTTATAGTGCTTGAAGCCCAGGGCTTCGAAGAAGTCCTGGTCCACGATGTTGGCTCCGGTGGAGACGATGGCGTCGACCATGTTGTTGGAGACCATGTCGAACACGATTTTCTTCAGCCCCGCGGAGAACAAGGAGCCGGCCAGACAGAGAATGACGCTGCAGTCTTTGTCCGCAAGCATCTGATCGTAAATGGCGGCGGCGCGGGCGAGGTCCTTGGCCGAAAACGCCATCTTGGACATCGCCTCCACCATCGCCACGGCGTTGTGCTTCGTTATGTCGAAATGAACGATGGGTTCCTTCAACACATCCGTCTTTTTCATCCCCATGATTACCCCTTGCGTTGTTTGTTTTAATTCGGCAACGAAGAAATATTTTATAACATTGACGCAGCATCCACAATTTTTTTCGGCGTAGAAAATGAAAAAATTTTTGAACATCGGATTTTTTTTCGCGCTCCTGTGCGCTCCGGCCTTCGCGTACTACACGCCGCGCAACCCGCACTACCACGAGTCCACGCGCAAAAAATCCGGGGCGCGCAAGGAAAAGAGCGGCGCGGCGGCGCTCGGCTCCGGGCAAAACCGCGCCGCGCCGGACGTCCTTGGTCCCGGCGGCTGGACTCCTTCGGTGCGCCGCGCCGTCGATGAGCTTATCGCGGATAAGGGCTTTTCCAGCAGGGGCTACGACGCGCAGAAGCCGCCCGTCGCGGTCTTGTCGTGGGAGGGCGTGTTCTACGTCCATGACGCGGCCGGCCAGGTCTTCCTCCAAATGGTGCGCTCCGCGAGGTTCAAGTTCGGCGACGAGTTCTGGTCCCAAGTCCCGATTGCCTACGGCCGACGAAAAATTCGCGCGGCCTACGAGCAGTTCTCCATTCTTCCGATGAATATTTGGGAGGACGAGCCGACCTACTTGCAGTACCGAAAATATTTCGTGGAGTCCTATCGGAACCAGTGCGAAGACGAGAGCTGGTCGAAGTGCCGGGCATTTTTGTCCAGACTTTTTGCCGGGTTCACTCCCCAAGAGGCCAGAGATTACGCCGCGACGGTCATTAATTCCGAACTGCAGCAGCCCCTGGGCCAGGAGGTTTTTTCCGCGGGGCCGCAGGACGCTCGGCCGCTCAAAATTCAAAGCGGCCTGCGCGTGGTTCCCGAGGCGCAGGGGCTGGTCGCCGCGCTGCTTAAGGCGGGCTTCGACGTCTGGGTCATGGACGAGGATCCCCAGCCGGTCTTGGAGGCGGAGGCCGCTCCCGCCGGCATTTCGGCGGCGCGGGTCGTGGGCATCCGCACGAAGATCGTCGGGGGCGTCCTGACCGGGGACATCGAGGGGGACGTGCCCGCGCGAGGAGCCAAGACGGCCGCCGCGATTGCGGCCTTCGGCCGGGCGCCGGACCTGGTCGTAGGCGCCTCCTCCGACGACGCAAGCCTGCTCGGCTACGGCAAGGGCGTGCGCGTTCTCATCGACCACGGCGACAAGAAGCTCGACGCCAAGGCGCGCCGCGAGGGTTGGCTCCTCCAGCCCGCGTTCGGGCCCTGAATTTTTACTATGATGGGGCCATGAACAGGCTCCAAGGAAAAATTTGCCTCATCACCGGCGCGGGCTCGGGCATGGGCCGCGCCGCCGCCCTGCGTTTTTGCGCCGAAGGCGCCAGGGTGTTTGCGTGCGACTGGAAGAAGGACGCTCTGGAGGAGACCGCCGCGCTCGCGCGCAAAAACGGCGGGGATATCGCGGTCTTGGCCGGGGATGTCTCCAAGGAGGCGGAGGTCCGGCGCGCGGTGGAGGCCGTCGTCAAATCCTTCGGCGCGCTCCATGTCCTCTACAATAACGCGGGCATCTTCCCCGATGACGACCATTCCGTGGTGAACACGGACGAGAAGGTTTGGGACAAGGTCTACGCCGTCAACGTCAAAGGCGTCTATCTCATGTGCAAGTATGCCATCCCCGAAATCATCAAGGCCGGCGGCGGATCGGTCATCAACGTGGCCTCTTTCGTGGCGCTGGTCGGCTGCAGCGTGCCGCAGGACGCCTATACGGCGTCCAAGGGCGCGGTCATCGCGCTGACTAAATCCCTGGCCGTGCAGTTCGGGCCCAAAGGCGTGCGCTCCAACGCGATCTGCCCGGGGCCCATCGAGACCCCGCTTCTCATGGACTGGCTCCTGAAAGAGCCCAGGGAGAAAGCCAAGCGCATCAACCGCATCCCCATGGGGCGCTTCGGCAAGTCCGAGGATATCGTGAATTTGGCGCTCTATCTGGCCTCGGACGAAGCGGCGTGGACCAACGGCGCGGCTCTGGTGGCCGACGGCGGCATCACCGCCAACTATTTCTAATGGCTCAGGCCAAGGCGGAGAAAAAGGCCGTTAAAAAAGCGGCCGGAGCGCTCCCGACGCTCGGCCACTGGATCGGCGGCAAAGAACGTTCGGCGGCCTCGGGACAGACTCTGCCCGTCGTCAACCCCGCCACAGGCTTGGATATGGCCGCCGTCGCGCGGGGGACCGCCCAAGACGCCGACGCCGCGGCCAAAGCCGCGGACGCGGCCTTGCGCGGCCCCTGGTCCAAGCTCTCTCCCCGCCAGCGGGCCCGCGTTCTTTTCGAGATCGCGCGCCTCATCCGGGAAAACGCGGAGTCTTTGGCCGAGCTGGAGTCGCAAAACGCCGGCAAACCCGTCGGCGAAGCGCGCGGAGAGGTGGAAGCGGCGGCTGGATGCTTCGAGTACTACGCGGGCGCCGTCTCCAAATTTTTCGGCGAGACCATCCCGGTGGGCGCGTCCGGCCTGGATTTTACGCTCAAAGAGCCCGTAGGCGTCTGCGCGCTCATCGTGCCCTGGAATTATCCCCTGGTCATCGCGTCGTGGAAACTCGCTCCGGCCCTGGCCTGCGCCAACGCCGTCGCCCTTAAGCCCGCGGAAGCCACGCCCTTGACCGCCTTGCGCCTGGCCAGGATTTGCGCCGAGGCGGGCGTTCCAGAGGGCGTCGTCAACGTGGTGACCGGCCTCGGCCCCGAGGCGGGAGAGCCCCTGGTCCAGCATCCCCTCGTGCGAAAGGTTTCCTTCACCGGATCGACCGCCGTGGGCCGGCATTTGATGGCCCTGGCCGCGCCGAGCCTAAAGCGCGTGTCCCTGGAGTTGGGGGGGAAATCGCCGAGCTTGATTTTCGACGACGCGGATTTGGATCGCTGCGCGGCGGACGCGGCCGGCGCGGTCTTCTCCAACGCCGGACAGGACTGCTGCGCGCGCTCGCGAGCCCTGGTGCACGAGAAAATTTACGACGCCTTCGTGGAAAAGGTCGCCGTCTGCGCGAAAAAACTGCGCGTGGGCGACCCGCGGGATCCCAAGACCGAGATGGGGCCGCTTATTTCGCAAAAACAGAAGGACCGCGTGCTGGGCTACGTGGCGGCCGGGAAAAAAGAGGGCGCCAAACTTGTCTGCGGCGGCGAGGCTCCGGATCTGGGCGGAGGGTTTTTCGTGACGCCCGCGGTGTTCGCGCGCGTTTCGCCGCGCATGCGCGTGTTCCAGGAGGAGATTTTCGGGCCCGTTCTTTGCGCGACGCCCTTTAAGACCGAGGACGAGGCGGTCGCTTTGGCCAACGGCACGGACTACGGGCTCTCGGGCTCCATCTGGACCCGGGACGTGGGCCGCGCCATCCGCCTTTCGCGCCGGGTGCAAAGCGGGGTTTTGAGCGTCAACTCGTCCTCCAGCGTGCACATCGAGGCGCCCTTCGGCGGCTATAAGTCCTCGGGCGTGGGCCGCGAGCTGGGCATGAAGGCGCTCGAACTCTACAGCGAAGTCAAGAACGTCTTTATCTCCGATTACTGAGGCGGCCTAAGCCGGAGCGGCCGCGGGGAATCGGTATAGGGCGCGGGCGTTCGCCGTGGTTTCGCGCGCCACATCCTCCAAACTCCTGCCGAAGACCTCCGCGACCTTGGCCGCGATTTCCGGGATGGCCGCGGGCTCGTTTCTCCTGCCGCGAGAGCTTTGCGGCGGCAGGTAGGGGCTGTCGGTCTCAAGGACCAGACGCTCCAGGCCCGCTTCGCGCAAGGCGGCGCGCAAGCCGTCGTTTTTTGGGTAGGTAACTGGGCCGTCCACGCCCAGCGCGAATCCGCGCTGAATCAAGAAAAGCGCGTCGTCGGCGTTTCCGGAAAAGCAGTGCACCACGCCCCAAAAACGGAACTCCGAGGGCGGATGCGGGCAGAGCTCGCCCACCACGCCGCGAAGATCCTCATAAGCGCCGCGGCAGTGGATGACCGCGGGCTTGCCCCAGGAGAGGCTTCCGGCCAAGAGCGCGCGGAAGGCCGCGACCTGAATCTCCTTAGGCGCGTCGGTCTTGACGTAGTCGAGGCCGATTTCTCCCACGGCCGCGACTTCCGGCAGCCGGGCCTTGGCGGCGAGGGCGTCCAGCAGGGCCAGCGAGAACTCCCGAGCGTAGTACGGATGCAAGCCCAGGGCGCACCGAAGCTGGAGTGGCCGGGCCCGGCTTAGAGCCAGGGCACCCGGCCACTCTGCGGGAGCGTCTGCAATCTCGGCGATGTTTATAACGCCGGCGGCGCGCGCCCGCTCCAACACGGTTTCCCGGTCGGCCTCGAACACGCCCTCGCCCAAATGGGCGTGCGTGTCGAAAAACTCAAGCACCCGGAGGGCTTACCGGGCGAAGTACTTCCAGCGCCGCAGCGAGTGCTCCTTTTCCTGGGCCTGGCCCAGCAGGTGCTCCTCGACTTGGCCCCAACGGTCGTCGTCGTGATCGGCACGGGTGAGGTTGAGCCACGCCTGTTCGCCCCGCGAGAACGCGGGCGGGACAAATTTGGTTTCCAACGGCGGTTCAGCCGCGGGCCTAAACAGCAGGGTCTTCGGCTTCAGGGCTGCGGGCTTAGCGGCTTTGCGGACGGTTTTTTTTACGGCGGGCTTGCGCGCACGTTTCGCGATCATCGTCGATAATCCTCCACACGAGAAGTCAATGTTCGCCGACGTGGGGAGTATAGCCCCCCAGCGCGGAAATTTCAAGGGGGCGTTTTGAATCACTTAAAATGTTACCGAAGCAGGTATCGTCAACTCACCTAAAATGTTACCGAACAATGC
>JAGWJU010000089.1 GCA_028865585.1 Elusimicrobiota bacterium
GCACGGCTCCTTGGCGCGCAAGTCGCTGGCCCTTTCCGTTGCTTTTGGCGCAGCGGCTGCTTTCGCTTTGCCTATTTCGGGAGATTCTCAGGCGCGGGAGGTCGCGCGCTATCAGCCGGCTAAATTGGCGGCTTTCGAGGGGCTCTATAAGACTGAGGCGGATGCGCCGCTGACTCTTTTCGGCATTCCTGATGACGCGCGCCAGGAGCTGCGAGGGGCTATAGGGGTGCCGGGACTTTTGAGCTTTCTTGTGCATGGAAAGACCGGCGCGCCCGTGACGGGCCTGAACGCCTTCGCGCCCGATGATCGCCCGCCGACGGCGGCGTGCTACATCCTGTTCCATTTGATGGTCTTCATCGGGATCGTTTTGGCCGCGCTCTTCGGGCTTTCACTATGGAGGTTGCGCGGCGGCAGGCTTTACGAAGATCGGTGGCTGCTTCGGGGGCTGATCGGCTCCATCCTTCTTGCGCTTCTGGCGAACGAGATCGGCTGGTGCGCGGCGGAAGTGGGGCGCCAGCCTTGGATTGTTTACGGACTTTTGCGCACAAAAGACGCCGTTTCGAAGTCGGTTCCCGCCTCCGACGTTCTGATCTCGATTGTCCTTTTCTCCGTCATTTACGCCATGCTCTTCGCGGTTTGGCTCTACATCATTGATGAAAAAATCAGACGCGGACCTGAAGAGGGGGCGGCGCCCGGCGCGCAGGAGGGCGGCTGGCTTCAAGCCGCGGCTCAACTGGCAAATCCTGCCGGGGGCAAGCTTTCGGAAGGCAAGGAGCGGGGCTGATGGATTTGCGCATCCTGTGGTTCGTCCTCCTGGGCGTTTTGCTTTCAGGCTATGCCGTTTTGGACGGCTTCGATCTGGGCGTGGGCATCCTTCATTTAGGGGCGCGCAGCGACAAGGAACGGCGTATTTTCCTTAACTCCATCGGTCCTTTATGGGACGGCAACGAGGTCTGGTTGGTGACCTTCGGAGGCGCGCTCTTCGCCGCTTTTCCGGACGCTTATGCCACGGCGTTCTCGGCGTTCTATCTTGCCTTCATGTTTCTGCTCTTCGCGCTCATCTTTCGCGCCGTGTCCATGGAGTTCCGGAGCAAGCGGGAGTGGGCGTGGTGGCGGCGCGGCTGGGACGGCGCCTTCTCTGCGGCCAGCTTCGCCGCGGCGCTTCTTTTCGGCGTCGCCGTGGGTGATTCCATGCTGGGAATTCCCATCGGCCCCCATTATGAGTATAGGGGAGGCTTTTTAGGCTTGCTCAAACCCTATGCTCTCTTGATCGGAGCGCTCAACGTCTCGCTTTTCGCGCTTCATGGGGCTATTTATCTCAATATGAAGACAGGCGGAGAGCTTCAGCGCCGCGTACGAAGATGGACGTGGCACGCGTTCGGGATATTCTTGACGCTGTATTTATTCACGACCATCGCTACGCTTGCCGAAGTGCCGCGCGCGCTTGGGAATTTCCAACGGATGCCGTGGCTTTGGATTTTGGTCGGCGCCAATGTGCTGGCTTTGGCCAATATCCCGCGCTCGCTGTTCTTGCGGCGTCCAGGGCAGGCGTTCGCCTCCTCGGCCGGAGCTATCGCCACGCTAGTCGCGCTCTTCGGGGCCGCCCTTTATCCCGACCTAATCGCTTCGAGCCTCAATCCGGCGTGGAGCCTGACGATCGCGAAGGCTTCTTCATCGGCAGAGACGCTGCGCATTATGACGATCATCGCCGCTTTCGGCATGCCTTTCGTGCTGTCTTACACCGCGGTGATTTACTGGATTTTCCGCGGCAAGGTCGATCTCGGAAAGCTCAGCTATTGAACGAAAGTCCGGCTTAATCGTATAAATCGGGAGGGAATATGGACGAAATGGAAGACGCCGTTAAAAAAATCGAAGACTCCGTGCTTCAAATTAAAACCGCGGACGCGAATAAAAAAACGGAGCTTTTGCAGCGGCTCGCGGTTCTAAAGACAGAGCTGAGCAAGCTGTCTCAAACCCATGAGGAAGATTCGCGCAGCATTGCGGGTTTCGCCAGAGTGGCGACCGGCGAAGCGGCGCGGCGCGAAAAAGCGCCGCATCTTTTGAAAAACGCTCTACAAGGGCTGGCTCTGACGGTCAAGGGCTTCGAGGCGTCGCATCCCAAGCTGACTGAAACGATCAACGACATCTGCGCCATGCTGGCCCAAATGGGCGTTTAAGAAGAATTGTGGGAAAAAGTCGTATAATACGCCTCTGTCATTAAGGCAACAATGAAAAAGGCTCATGTCGGGATTCTCCCATTAATTTTATCTATCCTGCTTTGCGCGCAGGCGGTCCTGGCCGCCCCGTACGGCATGTTCCGGATCGTGCATGGCGGCTTTGCGCCGGAGTTCCCACCGCTCGACTTTACGGCCGCGAAGCCGCAGCTTGTGCGTTATTACGGCGGGCCCGTCATTTCCCATGCCCGGGTCTACGCGGTTTTTTGGGGGCCGGGCGTTGCTTCTCGGACGCGCGCCAAGATCGGCCCGTTCTACGCGAACATTCTAAACAGCGGCTACCTGGACTGGCTTTCCGAATACAACACCAGCGTCATGGCGGTCGACGGTCGGTCCGGCACCGGACAGACTATTGGCAGGGGAAGCTACGCCGGCGCGACGGCGATTGCCCCGGAGAATAAATCAAAAACTCTGACTGACGGGATGATCCGGAAGGAACTCTCGGCGCAGATCTCGGCCGGACATCTGCCGCCCGCGGACGCGGACACCCTCTACATGATTTATTTCCCCGCCGACGTCAGCGTCACTTTGCCGGACGGCAGCCTTTCCTGCCAAGATTTTGAGGGTTATCACGAAGGGTTCGTCTCCAAAAGCGGGGCGCCCGTGTACTACGGCGTGTTTCCCGACTGCGGAACAGGCTTCGATGATTTGGACGTGACGTCTTCCCACGAAACTTTGGAAGCGATCACCGATCCGTTCCCGACCGTCGGCACCCGCCCGGCTTATCCGCAGGCCTGGAACTCGGCGGCGGGGGATGAAATCGCGGATCTTTGCGACGGCGTGAATGCTTCCTATGTGACCGGCGCCGCAGGCTTGGTCAGCGATGTCGAGCCGGGATGGAGCGATTTGGCCAATGCCTGCAACATGGGCCCTTGGACCACGGCGGGCGCCGCCGCGGCGCCTTCGCCGCCGCCGATCGTCTCAGTCTTTAAGCCCAAGCCCGCGCCGATTATGGCCGCGCTGGCCGGCGCAAAATCCGCCGCCGTTCTTTGGGACGGACTCTAAACGGCGCGCGTCCGCGTGCGTTTCTTCGGTTTGCCGATCTTAAATTCGGATAAAGACTTGCCGCTCATGAAAGAATTCCGGCGTGCCGCCCTTGCCTTCGTCCTGACTTTCCCTGCCCTCGCGCAAGCTCAAACGGCCGCGAAAGCCGCCGCATCCGCCGCCAAAACCGCGACTCCCTTCGCGGCGGCGCCTAAAATTTCCGTGCCCCCCGATCCTTATTTGTGGCTGGAGCCTTTGCATTCGCCTCGCGCGCTGGCCTGGGTTAAGGAGCAGAACCGAAAAACGCTGGCCGTTCTGGCTCGGGATCCGCGCTACGGGCCGCTTAAGAAGGACATCGGGCGGATTTTAAAATCCAAGAGCCGCCTTCCGGAGCCCGTGTTGCGGGGCGGCTGGGTCTACAATTTCTGGCAAGACGGCGCGCATGTGCACGGGTTGTGGCGCCGCGTGAGCTTGGCGGACTACGCCAAACCTAATCCGCCGTGGCAAACGGTTCTGGACTTGGACGCCTTGGCGGCCAAGGAGAAGCAGAACTGGTTCTGGCAGGGCGCCGACTGTCTGCCGCCCAAGAATGACCGTTGCCTTCTTTCGCTTTCCCGCGGCGGCACGGACGCCTCGGTCGTCCGGGAGTTCGATGTGACCGCAAAGTCGTTCGTTAAAGGCGGCTTTGACCTGCCGCAAGCAAAATCCGACGTCGATTGGGTGGATAGGAACCACCTTCTCGTCGCGACCGATTTCGGCCCGGGAAGCTTGACTGCCTCCGGCTATCCGCGCGAAGTCAAAATCTGGACGCGGGGCACGCCCCTGTCCCAGGCACGCCTTATTTTCTCCGGCAAGCCGGGCGATGTTGAGGATTCGGCCCAGACGTTCTTCTGGCCGGGAGGCCGCGCCAGCATCGTAACCCGGGGAATGACGTTCTTCACTTCGCGCGAGTACCTCATCAATCCGCAAGGCAAGCTTGTGCGCATTCCGCTGCCGCCGAGCGCCGAAGTCGAAGGAGCCTTTCACGGGCAAATCCTGGCTCTTTTGCAGAGCGCCTGGAAGACTCATGGGCATCTTTGGGAGCGCGGGGCCCTGATCTCTTTGCCGCTTGATCAAATCACCGCGCCTGATTTCGATAAATACATCCGTCTGGTCTATCTGCCCGATCGCGCCTCGGCTTTCTCCGGTTTGAACGTCGCCAAGGATGTCCTCTACGTGGACGCGCTCCATGACGTTTCAGGCCGCGTGATTGCGATGAGGCTGGGAGCTAATGGCTGGACGCCGGCGATTGTCCCGCTGCCGGATGAGGGCAGCACCTCCGTGGAAGCTTCCGACCCTTTTGAAACTCAGGCGCTCATCAGCTACGAAAGCTTCCTGGTGCCGCCCACTCTTTATGAAGTCGATGGGGACATCCCGAATGGGAAGCCGCGCGAGATCAAGCGTCAGCCGGCAATTTTCGACGCCTCGCGCCTGACGGTGGATCAGCATTGGGCCAAGAGCCCGGACGGCACGATGATTCCCTATTTTCTTGTGCATCCGAAAAACATGAAGAGGGACGGGGAAAATCCGACGCTTCTCTACGCCTACGGCGGCTTTGATCTGCCCATGGTGCCGGCCTACATGCCCTATTATTCTCCGGTCATCGGCAATGAGTGGTTTGCCAAGGGGGGAGTTTTCGCCATGGCCAACATCCGCGGCGGAGGAGAATTCGGCCCGCGCTGGCACGAGGCCGCGCTCAAAACCCATCGGCAAAAAGCCTATGACGACTTCATCGCGGTCGCCGAGCGGCTGATCGGGACCGGAGTCACCTCGCCGCGGCGCCTGGGCATCATGGGCCGCAGCAACGGCGGGCTCTTGGTCGGCGTTGCTTTTACCGAGCGGCCGGACTTGTTTAACGCGGTTATTTGCGAAGTGCCGCTTTTGGACATGATGCGCTACACCCGCATCGGCGCCGGGGCGTCGTGGGAGGCGGAGTACGGCAACCCGGCCGATCCAAAGATGGCCGCGGCCCTTCTGCGTTATTCGCCCTATCAGAACGTGCGTCCGGGCGTTCATTATCCCAAAGTCTTCTTCGTAACCTCCTCGGACGATGATCGGGTCGAGCCGGCGCACGCGCGCAAGATGGCGGCCAAGATGGAGGCCATGGGCGATCCGCTCTATTTCTACGAGAGCCCGGAGGGCGGGCACGAGCGCGGGGAAGCCTCGCTCAATGGAACGACGAAGACCATGGCGTTGGAATACACTTATCTTTACCGTCGGCTGATGAGCGCCGCCGCAGATTCGCGCTGACGGTCTCTGGGCCTTGTCGTGATTAAAGCGTTGGTCCGCAGCTTCTTGGCATTCTGCCAACACGCCGTCTATGCGTGGTTCTTCTCTGTGGGCGTTGCGGGGCAGGAGAATGTCCCGAGCCGGGGCGGGCTCATCATTGCGGCCAACCACACCAGTCATCTGGACATGGGTCTCATCAAGCATGCGATGGGGCCGGCCGGCCGCGACTTGGTGTCCCTGGCCGCGCAGGATTATTTCTTTTGCAATCCTCTCTACCGATGGTATTTCGGCAACTTCACGAATCTCCTGCCCTTCAATCGTTCCAAGAGCTTGAAGGAATCGCTGCTCGCGGCCGGGCGCGTGCTCAAGGACGGACGCAACCTGCTTATTTTCCCTGAGGGTACGCGCACGCGCG
>JAGWJU010000090.1 GCA_028865585.1 Elusimicrobiota bacterium
GAACCAGGCCGTCGGCTTCATCGATGACCACGGGGCCTCGGTCGGAAAACGCGAACGGCAGATTGAATTGCGAGAGGTCGTTGGGAGTGAGCGGATAGAAAGGCACAAGGGCTACGCCGGAATACTGGGCCCATGTTCCGGCCGGTGGAAGATATGCTCCGGTCGCAACCCATCCCAAGGACATGGATTTAAACGCGGGAAAGAGATCGGGGGAAACGGCTCCGCCGCCTGGGACGTAACCCGCGGGGATGACGCCCAAGGCGCTTTGCAACTTTTCATGAGTGAGAGACAGCAGATCAAGCGGATCTTGAGGCCGGGGCGCCTGCGTGTTGTCCGCGACGAGGGGCAAGATGGGATCTCCGTCTATCCTGGCCGCGATTTCGACTTCTCCGTTTTGAACCAGGGGCTGCAGGACCGCGAGCGCCGCGGACGAGAGTTGGCTCGGGGAAACCGCCACGGTTAGGCTCGGGGATCCGGCTGCCGCCAGGTCCGTGGAAAACTCGCTCCAACTCGAAAATCCGGCCTCGGGAACCCACAAAACGGGCGTGAGGGCGTCCGCCGCGAGGCAGGGTTTGGCGACGGGCGTGAGAAAGAGGGCAAGCGCAGAGGCAAGGGCGTTCATTTGACGATTTTGAGCGAGGTCCGGCGGCCGTCGGTTTCATCGCTCGCGCTATTGTTGGGGTCCAGCATGGGCTTTCCGTCGACTAGGAAAAGATAGTGATACCGGCCGGCGGGGAGGGCCAAGCTGGCTTCCCACCAGCCGCGGCCCTTGCGGTTCAAGACAAAGGTCCCGCCCTTCCAAGCGTTGAACTCTCCGATGACCGACACCGATTTTGCCTTGGGGGCCCGCAATCGGAAGGTGACGAACTTGATTTTCGGCAGTCGCCGCCCGGCCTTAGGGCGGCTGGTCTCATCGTGGCGGAAGATGGAGGGGGCTGTCTGGTGCAAAGTCGCCGGCTCGAGCCCGCTCAAGAACTTCCTATAACCAAGAACGGATTTAAGAAGGAAAGTGGAGGGTACCACGAGAAGCGCGAACCCTAAAATGAGGCTCCCCCAAAAAAACCATTTGCCCCGGTCCGTCATTGTATTGAGGATATCATTTTTTAATTATAGAATCGGCTTATGGAAACCAAAACGTCGGCCAAGTCTGCGCAACGATCTTCCCAAGTCCGGATTTCAAGGTCCCCAGCGGCGGCTTTGGAGTCTTCGGAGTCCAACCCCTGGCTGCAAGCCATGGAGCAGTTAAACCGCGCCGGTGCCAAGATGAAGATGGAGGAGAACATCTTGGAGCGGCTCCGCCACTGCAAGCGAATCCTGACCGTTTCCGTTCCGGTTACCATGGATGACGGCACGCTCAAGGTTTTTGAGGGCTACCGCATCCAGCACAATCTCGACCGCGGTCCGGCCAAGGGCGGCATCCGCTACCATCCCCAGGTTTCTTTGGACGAGGTCAAAGCCTTGTCGTTTTGGATGACCATGAAGTGCGCCGTGGTAAACCTGCCTTATGGCGGCGCCAAGGGCGGCGTGATTTGCGATCCGAGCAAGATGAGCATCGGGGAAATCGAGCGTTTGACGCGGCGCTACACCTCGGAGATTTCGATTATCATCGGTCCCGATAAGGACATCCCGGCCCCGGACGTCAACACCAACGAGCAGATCATGAGCTGGCTCATGGACACGTACTCCATGACCATCGGCTACTCCTGCCCCGGCGTGGTGACCGGCAAGCCCATCGACGTCGGCGGCTCCTTGGGCCGGCGCGAGGCCACCGGCCGCGGCGTTTTCTACGTCACCCGCGAACTGGCAGACGCCAAGGGCTTCGACCTGACCAAATCCACGGTCGCCATCCAGGGCTTCGGCAACGTCGGCTCCAACGCCGCCAAGGTGTTTTACGAGCACGGCAGCAAGGTGGTCGGCGTCTCGGACGTGACGGGGGGGATCTACGATCCCAACGGCCTGCCCATTCCGGAAGTCATCGCCTACGCCGCGCGGCAAGGCTCGTTGGCGGGATATCCCGGCGGCAAGCGCATCCCCGGCAACGAGTTCGTAGAGGTTCCTTGCGACATTCTCGTCCCCGCGGCCATGGAGAACCAGATTACCCAGGAGAACGCCGAGCGCGTCAAGGCTAAGTATATCGTCGAGGGCGCCAATGGTCCTACGACGAATGCCGCGGATCGCATCTTGAACGAGCGGGGCGTCATGGTCGTTCCGGACATTCTCGCCAACGCGGGCGGCGTGACCGTGAGCTACTTCGAGTGGGTTCAGGACATCCAGGCTTATTTCTGGAGCGAGAAGGACATCAACGCGCGGCTTCAGGAGATTATGGTGAGGGCCTTCCGTGACGTGTGGGACATGGCCCAAAAGGAGAAGGTGGACCTGCGTTTGGCGGCCTTTATGGTCGGCTTGAACCGCTTAGCCAAGGCCGTGCGTTTGCGAGGGCGGTTCCCCTGATCTTTTCCGGGCTTCGGCCCGGCCAGTTGTTGTGAGGATTCTTGCCGCGCCCAACGCCTTTAAGGGCAGTTTGTCCGCTTTGGAGGCGGCGCGCGCCTTCAAGACGGGCGTTTTAAGCGCGCTGCCCGGATCGAAAGTGGAGATCCTCCCCATCTCGGACGGCGGCGACGGCCTGATGGAATCGTTGCTTTGGTCGGAGGGGGGGCGCAGGATTCCAGCCTGGGTGAGCGGCCCGATGGGCGAGAGGCGGCAGGCCGCTTTCGGGTTGCTTCCCGGCGGCGCCGCCGTTGTGGAGATGGCCAAGGCTTCCGGGCTTGCCTTGGTCCCGCCTAAACGTCGTAATCCCCTTTTGGCGACCTCCAGGGGTACGGGCGATCTTATCGCGGCGGCTCTGCGCCGCGACGCAAGAACCATCATCCTTGGCATGGGCGGCAGCGCCAGTTCTGATGGAGGCGCGGGCATGGCGCAGGCTTTGGGCGCGCGGCTTCTGGACGCGAGGGGGCGGGAGCTTCGGGCGGGCGCGAGGCATCTTAGAAGCTTGGCCGCCATTGATATGGGCGGCTTTTTGAAGATGGACGAGGCGGCCAAAGTCGTCGCCGTGTCCGACGTGGAGAATCCCCTGCTCGGCTCCCGCGGAACGGCCCGCGTCTTCGGGCCGCAAAAAGGGGCGACGCCCGGGATGGTGAAAATTTTGGAGGAGGCGCTGAGCCGCTACGCGGAAGTCATTAAAAAAGATCTGGGCATCAGCGTAGCGAGGATTCCCGGCAGCGGAGCGGCCGGCGGCTTGGGAGCCGGGCTCATCGCTTTTCTGGGAGCTGAGATCGTGCCGGGCGCGAAGTGGGTCCTTGCGCGGTGTGGGGCGGACAAAGCCCTGGCGCGCGCCGACGCCTTGATGACCGGAGAGGGGCGGCTCGACGAGACCAGTTTCTACGGGAAAGCTCCCGTCGAGATCGCGCGCATGGCCGCGGCGCGGGGAATTCCGAGCGCCTTCGTCTGCGGGCAGGTCGCGGCGCGCGCGCGCCGGCGCCTGCGGCCTTTAGGTGTCCGGGCCGCCGTCAGCTTTCCCGACGCTGGCGCGACCGAGTTGGACTCTCTGTCCCGGGCGAAGTCGTGGGCGGCTAAGGCGGCCCGAATCGCCGCACGCAGCCTGGCTCCGGCTTTCGCTCTGTGCTTCTTGGCGGTTGCGGCGCGGGCGTCTCAGCCGCCGCCTCTCTCCCGCGCCGACTGGCTTTATTTCCACAGGAACCAAAAGGGCAGCCTGGACGAATGCCTGTCCGATTTGGATGCGCTTTTAAAGGCGAATCCTAAGGACGCCGATGCCCTTTGGCGCAAGGGGCGCGCGATGGTCCGCGCGGGGGAATCCCTGCGGTCCCGGAAAGATAAAATCGCGGAGTTCCGCACTGCCGTCGGCGTAATTAGAGAATCCGTGGCGCTTGACTCGGCTGACGCCGACGCGCATTTTTGGCTGGGAGTCGCGATGGGCCGCTTGGGGCAGTCCCAAGGTATTCTTCACTCCCTGTTCCTTGTTAAACCTTTGCGCCGGGAAATGCGGACGGTGCTCGCCATCGATCCGAGCTACAGCGGAGCTTATAGGGTTTTTGGAGAAATGTATCTCCAGATTCCGGGTTTCGCGGGCGGAAGCGTCTCCAAGGGAATAGCGGATCTCGAAAAGTCCGTGCGGCTTGCTCCCGATGAGACGAGCAACTACGTGGCGCTGGCTCAGGCGTACGAATCCGACGGCCAAAAGGCCAAGGCCGTGGACGTGCTTCAGCAAGTGCTCAAGGTTTCCAATCCCGCCGATCCGGCTCAAGCCCCGGACGACATGAAGCAGGCTCGGGACATGCTGGGAAAGCTGGGCGCCGCCCCTAGTGGCGGAAGTGCCGCACGCCGGTAAAAAGAAGAGTCAGCCCGCGCTCGTCCGCCGCCGCGATCGCATCCTTGTCCTCGGATGTGCCGCCAGGCTCGATGATGGCGGAAATGCCGGCCTGCGCGGCCTCCGACACGTGCTCCGCCGACAAGCTCCCGTCCGAGGCCAGCACCAGCGGCAGCCCGGCCGACAAGATGGGGTGGCGTTCCTGGCTTTTCACGAGGGCAAGCCTGAGGGCGTCCAATCGCGCCGTCTGCCCGCTGCCGATGCCGATGGTCGCCGAGTCCCGGCAGATGACGGCCGCGTGCGTGCGGCACTCCTTGGCCGTGAGCCAAGCTAATTTGAGGGACTTCATCTCCAGCTCGTTGGGCGCCCGCTTGGAGACCGTTTTTATTTCCGTCCCGAAGGGCTGGTTGTCCCGGCTCTGCACGAGGACGCCGCCCGCCACGCTGCGCAGATCCAACTCGTGCGCGGAGACGAGGATGGAGGGCAGGGTCACGAGGCGGATGTCCTTCTTCGTCTTGAGAATGCTGAAGGCCTTGGGGGAGAATTGCGGCGCGGCGATGAGCCCGACGTATTCCTCGGCGAAAAACACGGCCGTCTCTTCGTCCACCTCGCGGTTGACCGCGGCCGTTCCGCGGTCGGCGCCCCGGGGATCGCAGCGGTAGGCCGCCCGCGCGGCCTCGGAGAGTTTTTCCGCGGCCGCCGCTCCCGCCGGCACCGCGTGCTTGACTACCGCGCAGGCGGCGTCCTGAACGTCCGTCGCCAAAGCCCAGGCGATTTCAAGGTCGAGGTAGTGGTTGTAGGACAGGGGCTTGCCCCAGACGAGATTGGCGGAGTTGATGCCCCAGGGCCTGGCGCCGCTTAGGGTGTAGAGCGATCCTTGTTGCTGCGGGTTTTCACCGTAGCGGAAATCGGCGGTTTTCTTCAGGCCCACCGCGAATTCGTCCGGCAGCTTATCCCACCTATCGCCCAGATACTGGGCGACGGTGGTGTCGTAGTAGGCGCTGTAATGGAAGGCTTTGGCCGCCAAGCTCTGCCGGCGCTCCGGGCGCAGCTGCTTATATTGGCGCAGCGACTCCAGGACGGGCTGGTAGTCGTCGGGATCGCAGAGGCAGACGACGTGCCTGAAGTTGCGCGCGGCCGCGCGCAAAAGCGCCGAACCGGCCACGTCGATGTAGTCCATAATCTCGGCTTGGGACAAAGCCGGATCGCTGATGATGTCGGCGACCGGATAGAGGTTGATCGCGACGATGTCCAGGGGAGCGATGCCGAGCCTGTCGAGTTCGCCCATCCGGACGGGGTCGGCGCGATCGGCCGCGATGCCGGCGAGGATGGAGGGGTTGAGCCAAGAGAGAGGACCGGAGGCCCCGTGGGTGCCGGAGGGAGAAGCGTCCGGCTCGGCAAGCTCGACTTCCGCCTGCCGCAGAGTCGCGGCCGTGGCGCCGAAGGCAAGGATGTCGTAGCCCAGGGATTTGAGCGAGTAGGCGAAGTCCACTATTCCCGTCTTGTCCGTCACGCTGAGGAGCGCGCGCGCCTTTCGCTGCGTCATGGGCGGATCATCTCCCGAAACTCGTTCTCT
>JAGWJU010000091.1 GCA_028865585.1 Elusimicrobiota bacterium
AGGTGCTGGTGATTTATGACTTGCTCGGCTTCTACAAGGATTTGTCGCCGCGCTTTAACAAGAAATACCTGGAGGGCTTTGCGCTTTCGGTCAAAGCCTTGAACCGCTTCGACGCCGAGACTAAGGGCGGGCAATTTCCGGCCAAGGAGCACTCCTACTCGTGACGAAGGTCGTGCGCTCGCCCGCGGCGTGGCAGAGGCTGCGCAAGACCGCGCTGCGCGGCAAGACCGTGGGCTTCGTGCCCACCATGGGCGCGCTGCACGCGGGGCATCTCTCGCTGCTGCGCCGAAGCCTGCGCGAGAACGGCGTCACGGTCGCGAGCATCTTCGTCAACCCCACGCAGTTCAACGACAAGAAGGACTTGAAGAAATACCCGCGCCCGCTCGCGCAAGACCTGGCGCTCTTGAACTCCGCCGGCGCGGACTACCTGTTTTTGCCCGACTTCCGCGCGATGTACCCGGACGGCTACCGCTACAAGGTGACGGAGAACGATTTGAGCCGCGCTCTGTGCGGCGCGCACCGCCCCGGGCACTTCGACGGCGTCCTGACCGTGGTGATGAAGCTCTTGAACATTATCGGCGCGGACCGCGCGTATTTCGGCGAGAAGGACTATCAGCAGTACCGGCTCGTTAAAGGCATGGCCGAGGCGTTTTTTCTGCGCGCCAAAATCATTCCCTGCCCCACCGTGCGCGAGAAAAGCGGCCTGGCCTTAAGTTCGCGCAACGCTCTTCTTGACGCGAAGCTGAAGCCCCTGGCGCCGGAGCTGCGCCGCGCGCTCGCGGAGTCTTCCAGCGCGCGCGCCGCGGCCAAAACGCTGGCCCGCAAAGGCTTCAAGGTGGATTACGTGGAAGACCGGCTCGGGCGGCGCCTTGCCGCGGCCTATCTCGGGACAGTGAGGCTCATCGACAATGTCAAAATCTAAAGCGCGCATTCTTTTTAACTTGAGCGGCTCCATCGCCTGCTACAAGGCCTGCGAGGTCGTCTCGCAGCTGGTGCAAAAAGACTGCGAGGTCAAAATCGCCTGCACGCCTGCGGCCCTGCGCTTCGTGGGCCGCGCGACCTTGGAGGGCCTGACCGGCCGGCCGGTGTTTGACGGCCTTTTTACGCCCGGCGCGGCCATGGATCACATCAACTTGAACAAATGGGCCGACCTCTGCGTTTTGTGCCCCGCGACCGCGGACGTCTTGAACAAGATGGCCGCGGGCTTGGGCGACGACGCCGTCACCGCGCTCTTTCTAGCCTTCGACTTCAAGAAGCCCTACCTCGTGGCGCCCGCGATGAACCAGGCGATGTGGGCGCACCCCGCCACCAAGCGCTCGCTTGAGACTCTGCGCGGCTGGGGCGTGGACGTCATCGCGGCGGGGACCGGCCGCCAGGCCTGCGGCGACTTCGGCCAAGGGCGCATGGCCGAGCCGGAGGACGTTCTCGCCGCCATCACCTGGCGCCTGGAGAAGGCATGAGGGTCTTGGTCACCGCCGGCGCCACGCGCGAGTACGTGGACGGCGTGCGTTTCCTGACCAACGTCAGCACCGGCAAGACCGGCGCGGACTTGTGCGCGGCCTTCGCGCGACTGGGCCACAAGGTGTTTTTGCTGCGCGGCCAAGGCGCGGTTTCTCCCGCGCGGACGGGGCCCGCGAGCGGATCCCCGCCCGCGGTCGAGGACGCGTTTTCGGATTTTGCGGACCTGGATCGCAAGCTGAAGAACCTCCTGCGCGCGCGGGACTTCGATTTGGTGGTTCACTGCGCGGCGGTGGGGGACTATTCCATCGAGTCCGTCGCCGGCGGGCGGCGCCGCTTCAAGCCCGGCCGCGCGGGAAAAATCGAGTCCTCCGGCCCCCTGGTCCTGCGCCTTACGCCCAACTTCAAGATTTTGGACCGCCTGCCGGGCTACGCCGGGCCGCAGGCGCTCATCGTCGGCTTCAAGCTCACCAACACGCCGGACCTCGCCAAGCGGCTGCGCGCCGTGAAGAAGCTCGGCGCCCCGGTCGTGGTGCACAACGATTTGCGCGAGATGGAAGCCGGCCGCCGCGTCTTTCGCGTCTACGAGGACGGGCGAATCGTCAAAATCAGCCGGAGCGCGCCCTCCTTGGCGCGCGCGCTGGCCCAACTGGGGGAACGACATGCTGCTCGCCTTGGACATCGGTAACACGCAGATTTTCGGCGGGGTCTTCGCCGGAAACAAGATTAAATTCACTTTCCGCAAAAGCTCCAAGGCTCCGGCCACGGCCGACGAGCTGGGCGTGTTCTTGAAGAGCATTCTCCGGGAAAACGGCGCGGACCCCGCGGCCGTGACCGGCATCGCGATTTGCTGCGTGGTGCCGGACCTGATTTACGCGGTCAGGCACTGCGCGCTCAAATACTTCAAGATGGCGCCGTTTCTCCTGGAGCCGGGCGTGAAGACCGGCTTGAATGTCAAGTACAAAAATCCCGCCGAGGTGGGCGCCGACCGCATCGCCGACGCGGTCGCGGCCGTCAACCTCTACCCCGGCAAGAACGCCGTCATCGCGGACTTCGGCACGGCGACCACGTTCAGCGCGGTCACCAAGGACCGCGACTATTTGGGCGGCGCCATTTTGGCCGGCGTGCGCACGTCCTTGGAGGCGCTCTCGGAGAAGACCGCGAAGCTCTTCCTGGTCGAAATCGCCAAGCCTCCGGAGTTGGTCGGCCGCACCACGGCGGCCAGCCTGCAGTCGGGGCTCTACTACGGCAACTTGGCCATCGTCAAGGAATTCTCGCGCGCCATCCAGGCCGATTACTTCGGCGGGAAAAAGGCCGTGCTCATCGGCACGGGCGGGCTTTCGCGGCTCTTCGCGCAGGAAAAAATATTCGACGTCATCGCGCCGGATCTGGTTTTGCAGGGCCTGAACTTCGCCTACCGGATGAACCAGCCGTCGGATTTATGATATCCTCTTAGCAGGTCCATCCAAGCATCGTCCTGACACCACGCGGCTTGTTCCCATCGGTCCAGGAGGCAAGCCCAGTGAAGAAAGTCCCACGCCAGTGCCAAGCCGTGACCCTCGCGGGCACGTATTCGCCCTCGCACCGCTGCCTGAAGCGCAGCGGCGTCCTGCGGCAAGGCGCCGCGTATCTGTGCGCGCACCATCGCGCGCCCGCGGAAAAGGTGCGGGCCTAGGGTGGCCAAAAGAGAGCTGCCGGGCTGGCAGTCGCTTCCGCTTTACGCGTTTTTGACCTCCTTGGGGATTTTCGCCTCCCTGCTGCCCCGCCGCGCCGAGGTCGCCCTGGGCCGGGCGCTGGGCCGGCTCGTGTTCCGCGCCAAGCTCTTCAAGCGCGGCGTGGTCGAGGCCAACCTCGCCCGCTGCTTTCCCAGGCTCGACGGACCGTCGCGCCTCTCGCTCATCAAGCGCAATTACGAGCACTACGGCGTGCTGCTCTTCGAATACATGCATTTCTTCTCCCCGTTAAAGGGCCATTGGCGCCGCTACGTGCCGACCGCGGCGCGGGCCGAGGGGCTGGAGCACTGGGCGAAGGCCAACGCCCGCGGCAAGGGCGTGATTTTCTTCTGCTCGCACCTGGGCTCCTGGGAGACCGGCGCCGCCGCGGTGGCCTTGAGCGGCGTGGGCGCCACCATCGTGACCACGGTTTTGACGCCGCGCTGGCTCCATGACAAGATCACGGCCTGCCGCGCGTCGGTCGGCATGGACGCGGCCTTCCATCCGGGCTCGATGAGCAACGTCTTGAGGACCCTGCGGCGGGGGGGCTCGGTCGCCTTCATGAACGACCAGTACGCGCGCCCGCCCATGGGCCTGCCCGTGGTCTTCTTCGGCACCCGCGTCGACACGCTTTCGGTGGTGGGGCCGCTGGCCAAGCGCACGGGCGCGGCCGTGCTGCCGCTGCACACCTTCCGCGCCCCGGACGGCACGACCATCGCGCGCATCGAGCCCGAGTTCGACCTGGGCGAAAAGCCCGAGGACGCCGAAGCCTCCACCCAACGCGTCGCCAGCCTCGTCGAGTTGTGGGTCCGCGAGAATCCCGATCAGTGGCTCTGGATGCACCGCCGCTTCAAAAATCTTCCCGTTCCCCAAGGAGCCGCATGAGTTTCGAGCAGTTTCATTTTGATCAAAAAATCGCCGAGGGCGTGCGCGCCCGCGGCTTTACCCAGCCCACGCCCATCCAGGCGCGGGCGATTCCCAGGGTCCTGGAGGGCCGCGACGTGCTGGGCCTGGCCCAGACCGGCACCGGCAAGACGGCGGCCTTCGCCCTGCCCATTTTGCAGCGCCTGATGACCGGCCCGCGGGGCCGCGTTCGGGCGCTGGTGCTGGCGCCGACGCGGGAGCTGGCCGAGCAGACGCACGACGCCTTCTCGCGGCTGGGCCGCGCCACGGGCCTGCGCAGCGCCGCGATTTACGGCGGCGTGTCCATGCGCCCGCAGCAGCAGGCGCTCAAGGGCCGCGCGGAAATCGCCGTGGCCTGCCCCGGCCGGCTGCTCGACCACTTGAACCAGGGCACGGCGGATTTGTCCCGCGTCGAGGTCGTCGTGCTCGACGAGGCGGACCACATGCTCGACATGGGGTTTCTGCCGGACATGCGCCGCATCATGGCGCGCCTGCCGGCCGGCCGCCAGACGCTGCTGTTCTCGGCCACCATGCCCGAGGACATCCGCGCGCTCTCCCGCGAATGGCTGCGCGATCCGGAGACCGTGCAGATCGGGGAGCTGGCCCCCGTCACCACGGTGAGCCACTATCTCTACCCCGTCCGCGAGCACTTGAAGACCGAGCTGCTCCTGGAGCTCGTCAAGCGCACGGCGGGGGGCTCCGTCCTGGTCTTCACGCGGACCAAGCACCGCGCCAAGCGCCTCGACCAGCGCCTGCAGCTCGAGGGGCACGCGGCGGCGTCCCTTCAGGGGAATCTCTCGCAGAACCGGCGCAAGCAGGCCTTGGACGGCTTTCGCGGCGGCAAATTCGACATCCTGGTGGCCACGGACATCGCCTCGCGCGGCATCGACGTCTCGAAGATTTCCAACGTCATCAACTTCGACATCCCCGGCACGCCCGAGGCCTACACCCACCGCATCGGCCGCACGGGCCGCGCGGCCAAGACCGGCGACGCCTTCACGTTCGTGACCGACCAGGACGCGCCGATGGTCAAGCTCATCGAGCGCCGGCTGGGCCGCAGCATCGAGCGCCGCACCTTGGACGGTTTCGACTACCATACAGCCAACGCGCCCGCGGCTCACGCGGCGCATCACGCGGCCCCGCGCGCCGGCGCGCACCAGCAGCGGCGGCATTGGCGCCGCTAGACCAGGAGGTTCACATGCCAGGCTACTTCAGGAGACGCAGAGGCCACAACGGCCCGAACAAAAACGAGCAGAAGGTCATCCGCGCCCACAGGGAGGAAGTTTTGGAGCGCCAGGCGGGCACGCTGTCCTCGCATTTTCCCGAGGTGGGGGGCTTGCGCGTCCATCTGACCTTCCTCGGCGCCCATCAGCAGCTGCTCGAGGAGAAGGATTTGAACTTCAAGCCCGGCGACACCGCTATTTTCACGGCGGCCTGCCCGGGGCGGTGCGGCCGGGGCGTCTTTGATTTGAGCGAGAAGATCGCGGCGACGGTGGGCGAGCGCCTGGCCTCGGCCGAGGACGCGCAGAAGTGCCCCGAGACGATTTTCGGCGGCTCCGCGGAAACCTGCGGCGGGGAGCTGCGCAGCCGGCTCGAAGTCGACTACCTGCCTTAATTCGGCCTGCGCCCGGCGCCGTAGCGGCAGATTTTGCCGCCCGCGCGGCCGCTGGCGATGATGTCCAGGTGCTGAGAGACGTCGTTGAGCGGCACTTTCCCCGGACGCCAGAACTGCACCACGGTCATCGGCT
>JAGWJU010000092.1 GCA_028865585.1 Elusimicrobiota bacterium
CCCTCGTTGCCGGCGGCTTTCTCCAGGGTATCGAACGTACGCTTGGTGTTGTAGGCGTTGCCCAGGATGTCGAACTCCGCCCGATCGGCGAGCGCTTTTTTGAGCCGGACGACCGTTTCATCATCTTCCGGTACATCCACGGAATCCAGAAAAAAGTTGACCAACCTGACGCCATAGGCCGCGAAATCGCCGGAGAGCTTGGCGCCCATCGCGGCGGACATCTCCTCCAAATGCGCGGAAATCTCAAGCACGTTGATCTTCGTCTTGACGATGGTCTCCGCGATGTAATCCTTGGTCCGGGCCAGGAGCGCGCCGCGGAAATAGTCCTCCAGAACGTCCAGCGTGAACTCCGGCAGCGTGGCGGAAAGCTGGGTGACGAAGGCGCGCGAGTCCGCCACCTGCACGCCGAACTGGCCGAAGGCCCGCACCGGCAGGAACACCTTGAACTTGGGATCCTCGATGGGAATGGGCGTTTTAGTCCCCCACTTGACGTCCAGATGAGCCGCTTTGTTGACAAAATAGATTTCCGCCGAAAAAGGCGTTTGCCCGCCGAAAGGCGCTTCGATAATCCCGCGCAGAAGCGGCAGGTTCGCGGTCTTAAGCGTGTGCGTACCTGGCCCCAAAACATCCAACGCCTGCCCCCCCTTGAAAAAGATCGCCTCTTGGGCCTGATTGACGATGACCTGGGCGCCCCAACTCAAATCCTGCGTCGGAAACTTCCAAACCAGGACGTTCGACGGCCCGTCGTATTTGACGCGATCAATGATGGCCATGCGGCATGTCCTCCTAGAAAAATGAAGCGCTTTTTACTGTAGCCCCGTTTCCGCTCGCCTGTCAAGCCCGCGGCGCGCCGTGTCCAGGCGCTTCTAATGTGCCCTGGTCTTCTGATCTTGGCGGCGCGGGAAAAAAAAGCAGCGCGACAAAAATGCCGCCAAAATGCTTCGGAGCATGATTTTACGAGTCTATCAAACTTCGGCCGAGCGGAGCGCGGCTTTGGCTCGCCGGTAAAGCGCGAGCCGTTCGGCGCGGAAAACGAGCCGCACGTCCGCGCGCGAGTAGCCGTAGCGGGCCGCGAACTCGTTCAAGAGCCCGGCTTCGGCCCGCGTAACCGGGCCTTCCATCAGAATGAGGCGCGAAAATCCCTGCAGGCAGGCCCGCGCCTCCTCCTTGTTTTTGGGGACCGGCATCCGCACTTGGCCGCTTCGCGCGGCATCCAGAAGCGCGGGGATTTTTTCTGGCGCGATGCCGTAGCGCCGCGCCAGGGCCGTCATCATGCCCTCGGTCTCGGGCGTCTGCCGGCCGTTCGCGGAAACGACCAGCGCCACCACGGTCAAGGCCTCCGCGGGTGAGAGCGTCTGGGCCCAGTCGTCGGCCGTGGCTGCGGACGGAGCGTCCAAGGCGCTTGCCGGCGGGGACCATTCGCCGATGGGGCGGACGTCTTCGACAACCCACTGCCTGGCGCCGTCGTTGAAAGCCGTCCCGCAATATTCGCACCGGGCTTGGTCCCTCTGCGTCTGCGGCGCGCCGCAGTTGGGGCAGCGCGATGAGCAGAGACCGGCGCGCGCCGCAGTCAAGACGCCGCTCTTGCGCTTTAAGACGAACACGTGCTGCCGCAGGACGTTTTCCTGAAAAACCGCCGCGCCGCCGCGGCCCGCCCAGCGATCGCCGGACCACTTGACCAGGACATGCGCCCGGTCGAACGGCGCCCCGGTTTCGACGCACTTGACCTCGACGGCGCCCACGGCGGACTCCCGGTAGCTCTCGCTTTTTGCCGTGATGTCGGATCGCAGCGTCGACATGAATTCCGGGGCGGCCACGGCCGAAACGGCGTCCGTTTTGCCCTCGAAGAGCGCCATCTGCCAGCGCCAGAACGCCACTGAAGCCCTGTCCTCCAGAAACTGCGCGTTCAAGGCCGCGTCCTTGGCGGCCAAATCCATAAAACCGGGGATATCCGTCTCGGCTCCGCGCGGCGACCACTCGCACTCCTGCGTGATCTCGCAAAGGACCCAATCGTATTCTCCGGAATTGACCCACGATTTGCAGCTCTCGCAGCGTCCGGCGTCCGCCAGCGAGAGCGGCGCGCCGCAGTTGGGGCAGCAGCCCTCGATGAGGCCGGAGCCGGAAAGCGTCTTGGCGCCGGGGCGGCGCAGGAAGGTCCAAATCTCGACGAACTCCTGCGGAGCGGAAGAGCCGGAAAGCCGGCTTCCGTCTCTGAGAGAAACGGTCTGGTCGGCGGCCGAGGCCCTGAAGCGGACGTGGACGGCGTCGAAGCACCGGTCGGACTCGAACTCTAGGATGTCCGCGCCCAGGACTTGGACCTGGCTCATGTCGTTGCGCTCGCCAAGGGCCTTCTGCATGTCGATTTGAATCAGAAAGCGCTCCATCACGCCGTCCGAGATGAAGGCTCTGGCCGGAGAAAGGTCCTGCCGGCTCCAGGCCGACTGGATCTTGAGGAACGCGTCCTGCGCGCGCTTAAGAAAGGCCTCCGCATCGAACTTGGGGTCGCGCGCCTTTAAAGCCGCGAGGCTCGCTTCCAAATCCTGCCGATCCTGGAGGTCCTGGCCTTGCGAGATGGCCCGGTGCATCTGCCCGGTGGTCGCCAAGACCGGATCAGTCTGGCCGTAAATTTGCCATACGACGTAGCCGATGACGAGCGTGAGCGGCAGGCCGACGACGGGATTTTGAGCGACAAAGGCGATGTACCAATACAGAAGGATGCCCAGCCCGCCTCCGCCCCCTCCCCCGGAAAAACCGCCGCCGGAGAATCCACCGCCGCCGAACCCTCCCGAGTAGCCGCCGCCCCCGCCCGCTCGCGCGTAAGCCGCGACCGCGCCGAGAAGAAGGACCGCGCCGGCGCCTAAAAAGGAAGCCGCAGGCGTTTTTCGCGCGTCTGCGGCTCCGGCGGTTTTTTTATTTCCGCCCTTTCGGATCAAAGGCCGAAGTTAAGCCCCGCGCCGATGCCGACGAAGTTCTGATTCTGCCCGCCGACCTGGGTGTAGCGCTCATAGAACGCGTGCACATTGAGCATCAGCAGGTTGACCGCGCCGCCGACCACGTAGGCTCCGGAGGCGCCTACGCCGTTCTTGAAGGTCGTGTGCGTATAAGAAATATACGGCGTCACCAGGGGCAACAGGCCCATGGCGAGCTTCAAGCTCACGGAGGTGTCCGGGAAGCCCTGGACGATGGCATTGACGCCCTGGATGATCTGCGCCTGATCGGCGGCGGAGCCGGCAATGCTGCCGTTATAGACCGATTTGGTGATGTCCAGGGTCAGGATGTTGTCCAAAAAGGCCGCGCCGGCCGAGCCGCGCAGGTTGGTTTGGCCGATTTTGGCCAAGCCCACGCCGGAGAGGTTCGCATTGGTCTCGTCGTAATGCATGATCCCGGCGCCCAAATCCACGCCGGCCAAGCCCTCGGGGGCGGAGCCCATGTTGGTCAGGCCCGCCGCGCCCTGCGCCTGGTACTGCCGCAGGCGCGAGACCTTGCCCGTGCCGGGGCCGAAGCTCAGCGTCCCGTCGACGCCGTAGAAATTCTGCTTGAAGTTGGAACCCGCAATCCCCGGGGTCGCGCCGCCGGTCAGGCCCACGCCCCACAGGCCGGTGTCGTAGGCCGCGCGCAGGGAGTAGGTCTTGTAAGTCTGCCCGCCGCTCAAATCGGAATGGTAGGAGGAGAAGGCCGGCATGAGGTGAAAGGCCCCGCCGACGTCCACGGAGGCCTCGGTGCCGTCATAGCCGTGCGAGCCGGTCAGCTGGGTGAGCGAGGGCTGGATAAAAAAGGCGGCGGACGGCGACGCGGCCAGCGCGGCACTGATCGCAGCGAGGCCTGCCAGGGCAAAAAATTTCTTCATGTGCGTTTCCTCCTTGGAAATTTTCCCCGCCCGAGCCCTCCCCCGTGCATCAGGGGAGGGCCGGACGAGACGGCGGACAAGCTTAAGCGTTCTGCCCTTCGGTCGGGAAGGACTTGCTCTTCCAGTCGGCGATGCCGCCGGAGAGCTCCTGCACGTTGAAGCCTTTCTGGGCCAGCGTCAAGGCGGCCTTGGGCGCCATGGCGCAGGTGATGTTCCAGCAATAAGTCACCAGCGTCTTGTTCTTGGGGAGCGTCGCGATGTGCTTATCGAGCTCCGCCAGCGGAACGTTCTTGGCGCCCGCGATGTGCTCGGCCGCGAAGGACTGCGGATCGCGCACGTCCAAGATGGCGACCTTGCCCTCGTCCCAGTCGCGCTTCAACTGGTGCGGGGTGGTTTCGTAGGCGAGCTTGGCGGAAAAATAGGCGGCGGCTTGGGTCGGCGTCGGAGTATAAGCGGCGGTCTTGGTGCTCTTGGTCGGATGCTTCCTGGTTGTGGTCGCGGGCATGGGCTTTTCTCCTCTGGTTTGGATTCGAGGACACAGTCCTCGTGCCCCCCATTATACTACGAAAAACCCGGCGCTGGCTTGCAGCGCGCGCAAAGAGGTAAGATAAGGGCAGGCCCATCAACATTTTACGGCCCGGAGGACGACATGGAAAAAACTGCAGAAAAAACGACCGCGAAGTATTCCCTTCCCAAGCTTCCCTACGCCCTGGACGCCCTGGCTCCCGAGCTCTCCAAGGAAGCCTTGGAATTCCACTACGGCAAGCACCACCAAGCCTATTGCAACAACCTGAACACCCTTATCGCCGGGACATCCTGGGAATCGATGTCTTTGGAGGACATTATAAGGAAGGCGGACGGCGGGCTTTTCAACAACGCGGCCCAATTCTGGAACCACAACGTCTACTGGGAAAGCCTCACGCCCAAGCCGGGCAAGGCTCCGGCCGGAGATCTTCTCCAGGCGCTCAACAAGCACTTCGGCTCCCTCGACAAGTTCAAGGAAGCCTTCACCAAGTCCGCCACGACGCTCTTCGGATCGGGCTGGACCTGGCTGGTGAAAAAGCAGGACGGCTCTTTGGCCATCCGCAACACGAACAACGCGGACGATCCGCTCAAATACGGCGAGAAGACCCTTCTGACCTGCGACGTGTGGGAGCACGCCTACTACATCGACTACCGCAACGCCCGCCCCAAGTACATGGACGCCTACTGGGCGCTGGTCAATTGGGACTACGCGGCGAAGAACCTCGCGGCGAAATAGCGGTTTAGCGGCCTCAAGCCCCGCAAAAGAATGTCCGCGGAGCCGGCGTTCGACCCCAACTCGGCGTCAACGCCGGATTCCGGGATTTTCGGCCTTCCTTGTCTAGAGAAGGACGCGGCTCTGGTTTACGTCCCGGCGCCGTGGGAGGCGACGGTCTCCTACGGCGGAGGAACGGCCGGAGCGCCCGCGGCGGTGCTCCGCGCCAGCCGGCAAGTCGATCTCTATGACGGGGACGTCGAAAAGCCCTATGCCGCGGGGCTTTTCCTGCGGCGCGCCGACCAAAAAATCCGTTCCTTAAACGCCAGGGCTCGCGCCGCCGCGCGAAAGATCATCGCGGCCGGCGGAGCACAAGGACGCAAATCTCTTCAAAAGCACGCGGCCCTCGTCAACGCACTTGGCGCCGAACTTAACGACAGTGTGCGAAAATCCGTCGAGACCGTTTTAGCCGCGGGAAAAATTCCTGCCGTACTTGGCGGCGACCACTCGGTGCCCTACGGCGCCTTCCGGGCCGCCGCCGCGACGCACGGAACGTTCGGTCTCCTGCACTTCGACGCCCACCACGACATGCGCGCGGCCTACGAAGGCTTCCGCTGGTCTCACGCCT
>JAGWJU010000093.1 GCA_028865585.1 Elusimicrobiota bacterium
GGCCTTTTCCACAACGGTGAGCAGCTTGGCGTCCTCGGAAGAGATCATCCCCTCCTCAACCATCACGTTGAAATCGATGAGCCGCTTCCAATATTCGCGCCCGAAAAGCACGATGGGAATCTTTGATTTTTTTCCCGTTTGGACCAAAGTCAGCGCCTCGAAAAGCTCGTCGAGCGTTCCGTACCCTCCCGGGAAGGCGACCAAGGCCTTGGATCGCATCATGAAGTGCATTTTCCGCAGGGCGAAATAGTGGAACTGGAAGCTCAAGCCCGGCGTGAGATAGGGGTTGGGGTCTTGCTCGTGCGGCAAGGTGATGTTGAAGCCGATGCTCTCGCTGCCGGCCTCGAAAGCGCCCCGGTTGGCCGCCTCCATGATGCCGGGGCCTCCGCCGGTGGCGATGACGAACTTGAGCCTCTTGTTGGCGATTTTCGCGCGCGCCACAATCTGGCCGAAACGCCGAGCCTCCTCGTAATAGGAGGATTGCTTGAGCCGGGTCCGCGCCATTTCGAGATTGCGCGCGGCGCGGGAGTTCGAAGGGTTTTGCGCGAAAAAGGCCTTGGCCTCCCGGTGGTTCTTCTTGGCCTCGGCCGGAGAAAGCAGCCGCGCGGAGCCGAAAACCACGATAGTCGAAAGAATGCCGTGCTTTCGCAGGAAGGTTTCGGGCTTTAAAAGCTCCAGCTGCAGGCGCACAGGCCGCTGGTCCTTCTTGGCCAGGAAATACATGTCCTCGAAAGCCGGAAGATAGGCTCCCGATGATTTGATTTTTCCAATCAGCGCGGCCTTTTCACCTTCACTCAATTCGGATCTTCGGTTTACAGGCATGACAGATGTCCCCTAGCGGATACCCAGGGTCCTCGGGAGCCACAAGCTCAAGGCCGGAACGTAAGTCACGGCGGCGAGGCCCAGCAGAAGGATGATCCAGAACGGAAAAGTCGCGCGGTAGAGTTCGCCCATGGGCCGTTCGAAGCGCCGGCTGGAGAGAAAAAGGTTCAAGCCCATGGGCATGGTCAGGTAGCCGATCTCGAGGTTAAGCAGAAAGAGCGCTCCCAAATGGAGCGGATTAATGCGGTAGCCCAGCGCCACGGGCAGGATGACGGGAACCACGATTATAATCGCGGAGAATATCTCGATCATGTTGACGACTAAGAGGAAGATATTCAAGCAAATCAAGAACTGCCAGGCGTGGCTTAATCGGGAGCTGATGATCGCGAAAAGCCTCATCGGCGCCTGGGCGTCCACGAGGTAGCTGGTCAGCCCCAGCGCCGTGCCTAAAACGATAAGGATGGCGCCGACAAGCACCATGCTGCGCCGCACCACGCCCGGCAGGTCTTGGAGCCGGATATCCCGATAAACGAAGACTTCGACAAGAAGGACGTAGAAGGCCATGACCGCCGAGGCTTCGGAGGCCGTAAAAAGCCCGCCGTAGATGCCGCCGATGACGAGAAAAGGCAGGGGAATTTCCCAGGCGCCTTCGCGCACGGCGGACGCCGCTTCTCTCCAGGAAAAAGGCACCCGGGCGACTTTATGGCGGATAGCGACGAAAACCGCGTAGGCGCACAAAAGCAGCAGGATGAGAATTCCCGGCACCGCCGCCGCGGCGAAAAGCCGGTTGATTGAGATTTTCCCAACAAGCGCATAGATGATGATGGGTAAACTCGGCGGGAAGAGCAGTCCGAGGCTGCCCGTCGTCGTAACCAGCCCAAGGCAAAAGGATTCCGGATAGCCTTGCTTCCTGAGCATGGGGTAGATAATGCCTCCCAAAGCGATGATGGTCACCCCCGAGGCCCCGGTAAACGCCGTGAAAAGCGCGCAGGCGCAGAGCCCGGCGATGGCGACGCCGCCCGGCAGCCAGCCGAAAAGAGCCCGCGCGATTTTAACCATGCGCTGCGGCGCTCGGCTTTCCGCCAGCAGATAACCCGCGAAGGTAAAGAGCGGGATGGCGATGAGCGCCGGCATGTCTGCGAGACGCGAAAACTCGATGATGGCCGCGGAAAGATCGATTCCCGCGGAATGGAAGAGGACCAGGGCGGCGCCCGCCAAGAGCGCGAAGATAGGCGTCCCTATCGCGGCCAAAAACAGCCCCAGAGCCGCCAAAGCGAGGGCCATTTCAGCTCCGGAACAGCCCCAAGCCTTCACGCAGGCCGGAGAGAAGGGTGTGGAAAACGATGAGTCCGAAGCCGCCGGGGATAGCGCAGGCGAAAATCCAGGACGGGACGTTGAGGCCGGCCAACGTCATGAGGACGTCTCCTGAAGATTTCTCATAGCCGAGATAATCCCAAGAAGCCTTAATCAAAAACGCCGCAACGACCAAAGTCGCGGCGTTTGCCAGAAGCCGCAGCGCGGCGCGCGGCCGGCCCGGACCGTGCGAGGCCGCTTCCCAGCCGAAGTGCTTGCGCTCCCCGGACGCAAGGGCGGCGCCCAAAAAACCGACCCAGAGCACCAAGTGGCGCAGAAAGGGATCGGCCCAAATGAACCCGCCGTGGAAGAAGAGCCTTAGGACCACCTGCAGAAAGGACAGCAGGACCATGCCGAGAATAATCACCACCAGCAGGCCGGTTTCCAAGCCGGCCACGAAGCCCTCAATCCTGCTAACGATGCGCACGGCGAATACGCTTTCCCCGAAGCTTGGCCAGGCTCGATTCAACCCGCTTAAGGAGGTCAGCTGTGTAAAGTTTGCCGATGAGCGAGAGCCGCGCTTGATGTCCGAGCTTGTCGTAAAGCGCGACGTCCGCGATCGAGGGCTTTGAAGACATCTTGAGCCCTTGGCTTTCCAAAGACCTGAGCGCCTGCCCGTTTTCGCGGCGGGTCATGCCGTTTAAGCGCGCGAAATATTTCCGGCCCAGCGAAAGCAGCGCCTTCTGCTGCGCCTGCGGCAAGGCGTCGAAAGTTTTTTTCCGCATGACGACCGCCCCGGAAGAGTAGGCGAGCGGCTCCGAATAGATGTATTTGGCTTGGGTGAACCACTGCAGGGCGACTACGCCCAGAGGCGGCCCGTAGACCGCGTTGATGAGGCCGGTCTCGAGCGACGCCATGACGTCAATGACGGACAAGGGGACCGGATCGACGCCCAAGGCCTGATAGGCCGCTTGGGCGATGGGATCTCCCTCCCACATCCACATCTTTTGCGCCCTGAAATCAGCCGGCCTCTCGATGGGATTTTGACTGAAGACATAGACGAAGCCTAAATCCGTCCAACCCAGAAGGACATACCCGCCTTTTTCGAAATCTCGGGAAAATTCGGGGTCAAACTGCTCGTGAATGGCTTCAAGTTCGTGCGCGTTGTGGAAAAGCCACGGAGAATCGAGGATGCGCACCGAGGGCGCGATCATTCCCAGCCCGACGCCGGTCAAGCCGGCCGCCTGCAGCTCTCCGATCTGCATTTTCTTGACCACGTCCCGGTCGTCGCCTTGAACTCCTCCCGGATACATTTTAAATTCCAGCTGACCGCCGGTTTTCTCTTTGAGCTCCGCGTTGAACTCAGTCATGATGTTCATCCAAGTCGAACCCTCGGGCGCCAAGGTCGCGAATCGGATGGACGCCGATTGAGCAGCGGCAGGCAGCAAAAGCGAAGCCAAAGCCGCCAGCGCCATTACGAGCGGACAGGCGGCAGGCTTATCAGAAGTAGTCATCAACCCTCCTCAAAAGTTCGCCGGCTTCCTTTTGGGCCGCTTTGTCCGTCAGCATGGCTCCGGGGATCCGGCCCGGAACCGAGTCCTGCGCGCGTTTCAATAGGCTGACGAACAGGGGTTTGTCTTGAAGCGCCACCGCCAAGTAACGCGCCTCAAGCACGTAGTCCATCAAGTACTCGCCGTTCGTCATTTTAATGGCGCGATCGAAAAAATCTTTGGCTTTGGCCGTATTGCCTCCCAAAATGGCGGGCCTTGAAGCGTAGTAAACGCCGAAAAATATCTCCGGCCCTGCGAAATGGTAATCCGGCGAAAGCTCCTGAACCCTGCGCATTATCGCGACCGCATCCGGCAGTTGTGACAGAGCCTGCGGGGAGTCCTTGGACAAGTTGATCCATCCCGCCCAGCCGAAAGCCGCCCAGAACAGATCCGGAACGTCTTTCATCCCGGCCGCGCGCATCGCGTGCGCCATCTCAGCCTCGTTGAGGCCGGCCAAGTTTCTAAAGCGCGGCTCCTGCGCCAGGGCCCGCAGGGCGAAATCCCGGCCGCGCAAGTAGAAATCCTTCGCGCGCTCCGGCTGCGGTTGTTCCAGAAACAGGAATGCATAGCCGTTGAATTCCTCTGCTGCCAGTCCCAAAAGAGCCCGGTTATCGGGATCGTTTTGCAGCAGAACCCGCGTGAGCTCGAGATGGGAGGGCAGCGCGTCCTCGGCCAACTGGAGATCAGGCTCGTCATAAATGGCCCGGGCGCCGTTTTGGAGCAGGCCGGCGGTTGAGCGCAGCGCCAGGCGATTGAGGCTGCACGCCGAAAGCAGCAAAAGACACGCAGGGACGATTGCTTTTTTCACCCTGGCTATTCTAGAAAATCCGCGGCGCAGCGCGCTCAAAACCTCCGGATCCGATTGATAATTTCCGCCGCGGCATGGCCTCGGTTCAAGGTGTAAAAATGAATCCCCGGGACGCCTTTTTCCAAGAGTTCGCGGCATTGGCGCGTCGCGTATTCCACCCCATAGCGGGAGACTTCCTCCGGGTTCCATGCGCGGGCCGCGATTTCCCGCTCCAGCTCCTCAGGAACGGCCACTCCGCAAAGCGTCGTGAATTTTTTTAATTGAGCAGGGCTGGCCACGGGCATAATGCCCGGCACGATGGGGACCCTGATCCCTTTTTTGCGCGCCCGCTCGACAAAATCAAAATAATGCCGGTTGTCGAAAAAAAGCTGAGTGATGATCCAGTCGCCGCCCGCGCGAACCTTCTCCGACAGGTGGGCTAAATCCTCCTCGGCGGAAGCCGCTTCCGGATGAGTCTCGGGATATCCGGCCACGGCGACGCTGAAGCCCCCCCTCGCGCGCACGAACTCGACCAAGTCCCTGCCGTGCGGGAAATCTCGGGATTGAGAAAGCGGAAACCCACCCTCCTTGGGCGCGTCTCCCCGCAAAGCGACGATATGGGAAATCCCGTGCTCGGCAATCCGGTCCAAAAGGGCCGCGATTTCCGCCCGCGTGTGGGTAATGCAGGAAAGATGGCAGGCCGTCTCAAGACCGATGGCGTTTTTGATTTTTCCCGCCGCGTCCACCGTCAAACCTCTTTGGGAGCCTCCGGCTCCGTAAGTCAGGCTGACAAAATCCGGCTGGAGCTTCCTAAACTCACGCACGCTTTCAAAAAAGGCGGGCAGCGCGGCCTCCGATCTGGGCAGAAAAAATTCAAACGAGAAGACTGGGCGGCCGCCGGCCAGGAGATCCGGTATTCTCACGGGATAGATTAAAGACTTTATGGCTTGTTTTGGGCAAGACGGGCTTGCGCCTCTTCGATAAGCCGGTTGTAGTCGCGGACCTCCTGCGGATCCGTGTTGAGAGCGCTTCCGGTCCTGAAATTCGCAAGCGCATTCTCATATTTACCCATGTCCGCGTAAACTGCGGCACGGTTCTTGTAAAACTCGGCGTCCCTGGGATTGAGCGCGATGGCGGTGCTGAAGCTTTCGATGGCCTCGGGATATTTTCCGAGAGCGAAGTAGCCCAGCCCCATGCCGCCGAAATTCTCCGGATTCGCGGAGTCGAATTTA
>JAGWJU010000094.1 GCA_028865585.1 Elusimicrobiota bacterium
AACTCAAGAGTCTTCTCCTTCCCAGGGAACCACGGCAGAACCACCACCCTGATCCTCATTTTGCGGATTTCCCGGGCCGTATCATCATCGGGCAGTCGCTGATCGTGACCCAAGATCAAAACGTCCGGCCGCACCCGCCGCAGCGAACGCACGAAGCTGTCCGGCCGGCCCACGATGACGGCGTCCGCAATGTTGAGGCTTTTAAGCCGCGCGACGCGCGTTTTGGCGGGCACGGCGTTGGGCTTGCGGTTATGGGCGTCGTGAGCCAGGACCACCACCAAGCGCTTTCCGTACGACCTGGCGGCTTCCAGCATGAACACATGAGCCGGATGGAGGCGGTTGAAGCAACCGGCGGTGAAAACGACCGCCGCGCCGGATCTCATGCGGGAAAGCCGGCGTTACTGATGCGGCAGGCTTTTCGTGTCGGGGGCCTGGTCCTTCCCTTCGGTCTTTTCGGTCTTCTCTGTCTTCTCGGACTGGGAAACGGACTTGCTCTCGTCGTCAAAGCCTTCCTTGAGCCCCTTCTTGAACATATTGACGGCCCGTCCGCACTGCCGCGCGAACTCGGGAATTTTATTAGGGCCGAAGAGGATCAGGCCCACCACCAAAATGACTATGATTTCGCCGAAGCTGATATCGCCCATGTGTTTACCTCGCCCGACATCCAGTTCCCTTCATTACGGCCTTATTTTATCATATCCTGCAACCTTCGGCGGTTTTTCCCGGAATGGCCCCCGCGTTCCAGTTTTGTATAAAAACAGGATCGGAACGCCCCGCCCATCAGAGAAAGTTTTTTCAAGAATCAACGTTTTACGCTCCTTTCGAAGCTCTTCCGCCAGCGCGGCGCGCCCATCGAACTTAGATTGAGGGCCAGCCCACGACAAATATAGCGTAGCTGGATCGCGAAGCCACCCGCGATAAGCCGCCAGAAGCCGCGGCGGAACCCCGCCCCTGAAACTAAATCCGTTATCGGGGATGATCTTCCCTTTGCTAATGAAATAAATTTGCTCGGCCATTCCCCAGGACAGGCAGACGACGGCATGGGCGCGCTCCTTTTCCAAGTAATGAGCCGCGTCGGACGGGGCGCTGGTCCACAATCCCTCACCCCCGGTGCGCTTAAGCGCGGAAAAATACGCGCCATCGAACCGCCAGGACCAAATCGCCGCGGCCAGCAGGCACCCCAACGCCAGCCAGCGGCCGAACCTGAAAGAATTCACGGCCTCAAATAGGGAGAAGAAACCGAGGGCAATGACTAGAATCGCATAAGGCCAGAGTACGAATGGGTGTTCCGGGTCCAGCCCAGAGGGCGTAAAGCAAATGCAAAGGAAAAGAACGGCGCAAAGAGCGAGGATGACGGCGGCCGGCTTCCTATATTCCCACCGCTTGTCCCGCGCGCACTTCCCCGCGAGCCACAAAAAGCTCGCTATGAACAAACCGGGGAGAAGCCAACTGCGCGGCGCGGCGCCGCCGGTACCAAAAGCAGGTAATTGTCCATCGAGCACGCCTAGGAACTGCCGCCATCTGACGGCCATATTGCCGATGACATCCAGATTGTCGATACCCCAATTTGTAGGAACCCATAGGTGAATCAAAAGAAAACGAAACGTCGGGAATCCGCGCGAGACGTTGAAGATGATGAAATTCGCGGCCCCAACGGCGAAAGCCAGGCCGCAAAAGAAGAATTCCTTCAACTGCAGTTTTCGCTCCCGTGGGATAAAAAGGAAGTAGAGCAGCGGGTAGGCCACCCAGAAGGCTAGGATCTTAATGCTGGCGTTGACGCCCGCACCCAGAAAAAAACATCCCCAGAACAGGGCGGCGCGGCTCTTCGAGCGCCACCATTGCGCTAGGCAGGCCGCCGAGGCCAAAGCAAAAAAGGCTACGAGCATTTCCACCGCCCAAAAGCAGAGGCGCCCCCAAATGACGAACGCAGGATTGACCGCCAAAAGAAAGGCCGCCGCAAGAGCCCAGGGCGCCGGCAACCAAAGACGGCAAAAGACAAAGAACAGCACGATTATCGCCATGGCCACGGCGACTTCCGCCGCGCGTAAACTTCGGAGGGAAACCCCAGCGGAATGAAAGACTCCCGCCGTCAAGTACATCACGAAACCCGACCAATCGTAGGGCTGGGGGACCCACAGCGGCCATTCCCGCCCGGCCAGCTTGACGAACCAGTCCGTCATCGGCACCACGGCGTACGGATCCGTCACGGCATTGATTCGCGGATATAGATTCCTCGCGATCGCCACCCCGAAATTAGCCTCGTAGACCTCGTCGTATTCCGGACCCGGCAGGCTCAAGCGGCGCGCCGCAAAAAACAGGAAGAGCCCGCAGGTTCCGGCCAATAAAAGCCACTCCCAAGCCGCAGCGGGAATCCCGAGTAATTTCATCGGCTACTGCGGGCGCGACGGACCATAGCGCAAATGTAGCCGATTTCCTTTCCCGTTAAGGCGGAGGAAGCCGGAAAATAGAGGCCGTTATCCCCCAAAAACTCCGAAACGGGATAGCGTTCCCCGGCGAACATTCGTTGGTAGGCGGGCTGGCGATGAATGGGGATGAAAAAGCCTCTGGTTTCGATCCCTTGCCGCGCCAAAAACCCGCGCAATTCGTCGCGCGAAATCCCGAATTTAGGCTCGACCACGGCTCCAAAAACCCAGTTGGCATGTCCTTGAGATGAATGCGAAAGATTGAGGCCCGGAACACCCTCGAGGGCATCGCGATAGGCCCGCGCGTTCCGGTTGCGCGCGGCCTGAAGCCTCGCCAGACGCTCCAACTGCGCCAAGCCCACGGCGGCCTGCAACCCGCTCATTCTGTAGTTGTACCCCACCTCTTCATGCCAAAAGTGACGCTCTTTGCTGAAGGCGAAATCCCTCAGGAACCGCGCCCGTTCCGCCAGCGCGCGGCTGTCGGTCACGACCATGCCCCCCTCTCCTGTCGTTATGACTTTGTTGGCGTAAAAGCTGTAGATACCTGCGTCGCCCAATGTGCCTAGGGCGCGCCCCTGGAAGGAGCCGCCCAGGGCTTCGGCAGCGTCTTCGATAAGCCTGAGGCCTCGTTTCCGGCAGAAGCCGGCAATCTGCCCCAAATCGGCCGGGTGCCCGTAGGTATGTACGGCGATGACGGCCTTGGTTTTTCGACCTGCTTTTTTTGGCAGGGATTCAGCGTCCAAATTAAAAGTAGCGGGATCGCAGTCGACGAGAACCGGCCTAGCTCCGCAATAGGTGACGGCATTGGCGACCGCAATCATGGCGAAAGCTGGAATGATGATCTCGTCCCCCGGTCCAACGCCCGCAGCCTTGAGAGCCAAATGCAGGGCCGCAGTCCCGCTCGAACAGCTGATGGCGTGCGCAGAACCTACTGTTTTAGCGAATTTTTTTTCGAACCGCCCCACTGCGGGACTTAGTGAAGACACCCACCCGGCCCGCAAGCATTCCCGCACGCATTTCTCCTCGCTGGCACCCAAAACCGGCGCGCAAACGGGGATAGGGAACCGGATGCCCGCGTTTTCTCGATTCCGCCGCGGACACTTGAGCCGAGGCTCACGGGAAAAGCCGCTCCGCATCGCAGCGTCCATCACTCCACGCCAAACCCAAAACGGAGGCCTACAGCCACCGCCGCATATCTCCAGCCGCGCCGCGCATAATCCCATGGACGTCGGCCGGTTTTTGATTCCCCCCGCGCACGCGAGCAGCAAGCATAGGGAACCTCGACGACCTTATAGCCGCGCTTCTGCGCCAGATAAGCCAAGGCTATGAAGTACTCCCCGTGCCTTCCGCAAAAGGAGATATCTTCCAACAACTCGCGCCTCACGGCGGCAAATCCGCTCGTGTAGTCGGTTACTCGGGGAGAAAGCCACAGGCGGAGCACGACGTTCAAGGCCGAGCTCAACCAAACTCCCAAGCGGGAGTCTTTGGCTCCAGGGAAATGGCCTTTGGGAGATCCTCCGGGCAGGTAGCGAGATCCGATGGCCAAATCATTGCCGGCAACGACGCGGCGGACCAATTCCGGCACCATTTCCGGAGGCATGGACAAGTCGGCGTCCATGATGACCACGATGTCCCCTCGCGCCACGTCTAGGCCCGCTTGAAGGCTACGCGCAAGACCGTGATCTTGCCGGCGGCGCACCACCCGCAGATGAGAGTTTGGAAAGAGCGGCGCGCTTTCCGTGGCGATTTTCCACGTTCCATCGTGAGAATCGTCGTCAACGACGATAATCTCACGGGGCCCGCCAAGCACCTCATCAAGCCGTTTGATCAGCGGCAGGATATTTTCGGCCTCATTGAGGGTGGGGATGACAAGCGAAACCATCATGAACGCGCGAGACGGCGGAACGAACCTTTCATTCCTGCCCATTAAAACAATTTCCCAACGTAGCGGCAACGGTTTTAGATTCCGCACATCGCGCCGTTTTGTAGCGCCAACTCTGATTTGATATGTTCGAAATGCATGTACCCCCTTGACCAACCCATTCTAGGCGCGCGCGAAATCACCTACCTAAAAGATTGCGTGCGCCGCGGCTGGTTGTCATGGCAAGGAGAGTACGTCGCCCGCTTGGAGCGGGCCTTCGCGCAATATTGCGGAACCCCCCATGCCCTGAGCGTCTCCAGCGGCAGTTCCGCGCTCATGCTGGCACTGCAAACACTGGGGATAGGGAAAGGGGATGAAGTGGTCGTCCCGGCCCTAACCTTTTCCGCCACCGCCTTTGCCGCGACGCTCCTGGGCGCGTCGGTGCGCTTCATTGACTGCGCGCCGGGCTCATTATCCATCGATCCGGACGCACTTCCGGCGGTTCTCACTCGGCGCACCCGCGCCGTCATCGCCGTTCATCTTTACGGGCGCCCGGCCGACATGGACGCGATAAAAAAAACCGTTGCAGGGCGGCGCATCGCCGTCATCGAAGACGCCGCCCAGGCGGCGGGAGCCGAATACAAGGGGCGCCGCGCGGGAAGCCTCGGCCATGCCGGGTGCTTCAGCTTCCACAACAAGCTCATCGCCAGCGGCGAAGGCGGAATGATTGTTTTTTCCAATCGCCGCTTGCTGGAGCGCGCCCGCTTTCTGCGTTCTCCGGCGCCGGAAAATCGCACCGCCTTTAACAGCTTGGTAATGAACAACCGCATGTCGAACCTCCATGCGGCCGTCGCTCTAGCCCAATTAGAAAGGCTCGAACAGACCGTGGCGGGCAAGCGTAGGGTCGCCGGCCTCTACAATCGGCGGCTGGCTGCGGTACCGGGCATAGAAATACTGCCGGAACCGCCCCATACGCGCAGCGTCTATTGGCGTTATACGGCCTTCGTTGAAAAGAGTTTTCCGTTGACGCGCGACCAGCTTGTTCGTGTCTTGAATTCCCGCGGAATTCAAGCTCGGGCCATTTTCCGCCCGCTGCATCTGCACCCCGTTTACGGTGGCGCGCGGCGAAGATCTTTTCCCGTAGCCGAGGATTTTTCCAAAAGAGGATTCGACCTGCCCACCAGCCCCAACTTAAGCGCCGGAGCGATCGACGATATCGTCCGCGCTATCACGGCGGCCGCGCGCGGCCGGCGCCGCGCCCGAAGCCGAAGGAATTAGAGCCGGACCCTAAGCCGCGGCCAGGTGCTTGGTCAGCACGGCCGCGTGCTTT
>JAGWJU010000095.1 GCA_028865585.1 Elusimicrobiota bacterium
AAGCGCATCATGGAGGGTCGAGAGGTCGCCCGCAGCAAGGGCTACTGGTTGGGCGGTCCGCCGCCGTTCGGCTACGACTACGACAAGAACAAGAAGCGCCCGATTCCAAACCCTGAAACCAGCAAAATCGTCAAAAAGATTTACCACGAACGCGTGCGCGGAAAAAGCATCGACGAAATCGTGAGGATGGCGCGCGACCACCGCTGGCCGTGCATGAGAGGCGGGTCCTACTGGTGGAATGTAAACATTTTCCGGCTCCTGAAAAATCCGTTCTATGCGGGCCTGACCCGTCACAATGGCGAGCTAATCAAAGCCGTCTGGGAACCGCTTGTGGATAAAGAAACCTGGGATGCGGCCCAACCCGTACGCATGCGCGCCAGCGGGAACCGGAAGTCCATCCTGCTCCTGACCGGGGGTGGTCGCATCCGGTGCGGTTACTGCGGAAGCACAGTCAACTGCGCCACGTCCAAAGGAAAACCTCTTGCCGGTGGCGGATTCGGCAAGACGCTCCGTTATTACCACTGCTATGGGCGCAACCAGGGCGTCGATTGCCACTCTTTGCGGAATGTCTCAGAAGAGGAGGTCGACAAGCTTGTTGTCGCGCTTCTTGGACGTATTGGTCGCAATACCAAAGAGATCATGGAAGGTATCCGGGAATTCTTGACCAACAAGCAGTCCGACGTTCCCGAGCGCAAAAAACGCCTTGAGAAACAATTGCAGCAGGCTCTAGCCGCCAGCCAGAAAATCCTGAACGCCTACGAAGAGGGGATTATATCGCTCGATCAACTCAAGCAACGGAACGAAGAGCATAAGGACCGTATCGACCAACTTCGAAAGGGTATAATTGAAGTCGATATCGAATTGGCGCGTCAGGGGCTCGATCTCGATTTGGCTACCCTGGAGAAACGGCTCGTTCATTTCCAGAAAGATGTGACGAGCATGCAAACCCAGAAGATTCGGGAACTCATTGACCCGCTGATTTCCAAGGCGCGACTGTTCAATGAGAAAATAGAACTGACGTTCTCATTTCCCATTGACCGCGAGTATACGCACGTTTTTGCGCTGGCCGGTACGTCGACAGAAAAGAATTTGAGCCCCCATAGCTCAATGGATAGCAGCATCCGCCTTCTAAGCGGACGATCCAGGTTCGATTCCTGGTGGGGGCAGGTCCCATTTGAATTGCTAGGATCAGGACGACCCCGTAGCCAAGTTACAGGCGCTAGAGCATCCGCCTTCTAAGCGGACGATCGAGGTTCGATTCCTCGCGGGGGCAGATCAGAGGAAGGAGGAACGCCATGCCCGCAAAACGGACGCTCGCAATTCTAACCGCAGGCCTTCTGCTCACGGCTTTGCAGGTTTTCGCCGACATGACTCCCAAGCAGATTTACCAGAAAGACTCCCCGGCCGTGGTGCTTATCGTGGCTGCGGACCAAAGCGGCCGGGGGGAGCTCGGCAGCGGCAGCATCATCGACGCCCAGGGACACGTGCTCACCAACGCGCACGTGATCACGAACAAGGCGACCGACCAAGCCTACAGCGACATCGAGGTCTACTTCAAACCCAAGCACCTCACCGGCGATCCGCAGACGGACTTGGTCAACCCCGTGCGCGCCACGGTCCTGGCTTCCGATCATGGCCTCGATTTGGCGCTTCTGTCTCTCTCAAGCGCCCCGAAAAATCTTCGCGTCATGCCCATCGGAGACTCGGCCTCGGTGAACATGGGCGATCCGGTCGTCGCCATCGGCCATCCCGAGGAAGGGGGGCTTTGGACCATGACCAGCGGCATCGTCAGCACCGTCATGGCGAACCTCGACGGCGTCTCCGGAAAAAACGTCTTCCAGACCGACGCCTCCATCAACCGCGGCAACTCCGGCGGACCGCTCATCGACCGCGCGCAAGGCGCCATGATAGGCGTCAACACAGCCATGGCGCGGAAGGCTCCGGACGGCCTCGCAATCACCAGCGTCAATTTCGCCATCCAAGCCCGCGTGGTGCGGCGCTGGCTTGAAAGCGTGGGCGAACGGCTCCCGCAGGAAGACGAGATTGCGGCGGCCCCGGCGGTTGAAAGCTCCAAAGGCGTGCTGCAGCCTGAGCAGGTGACCGCGGTCCGCGGATCGCGCCCCATCACCATGCCGTCCGCGGCTCATCCCTCCGCGCCGGCGCAAGCCCAAGCCGCTCCTACAACCGAAACCGCGCCCGCCCGGCCCGCCGAGACGAAGAAAGCCGCACCGCAGCAGCATGAAGCGGCGCGCGCCCTCGAGCGGCCCGAGATTCTGACGCCTAAAAAACCCTACAGCATCAAGGCCGTGCTCGCCAAAAAGATCGCTCAAATGGAAAAGATGGGCCGGGAAATGCAGGGCGAGATCAACAACGGCCCCAACATGAACGGAAGTTTCCAGGAGTTGGACCAGGAATCCAAGAGCAAAATTCCGAATAGCCTGCCCTAACAAGGCGCTCGAGCGCCGCGCTCAGAAAATGAGGAAGCTGACCAAGATGAGCGCGGCGCCCCAGAGCATTTTCTCGGGCTCCTGATTCTTTTTGCCGTAAGCCAGGAAATAAAAGCCAACCACGCTCAACATCAGGGAAATCCCCGACTTGAGGATGAGCCCGGTCGTGACGTGGAATCCCAAGGGTGAACCGGCCGTAGATGGCGTCCCGGATAAAAGTTCTTTAAGATTAGGCGGCATAGAGCTTCGCGTTCCTTAACCTAACATTTCGATGAAAAAAATGAATTAGGGATTACGATTCGTCCTTAGATTTCACGGGCACGCTACTCCGCCGCCAGTGCAATACCAAGTCGCAGCGCTGATGCCGCCGCCAGGGCCGCAGCAAGTCGCGCGCTTTGGGAATGGGCAAAACGGCGCAGGCGGCAGGCACACTGGCGGGGGTTTCCTGCCGGAGCCGCAAACTCCCCCAGAACATACGCCGGATGCGCAATAAGAGCCCGTGCAGATTCCCCCGCACCCATTCGGCGCCGTGTTTCCACAAGCCAAGGTAGACGAACAACTGGGCACGCAACCGGGCGGGCTCCCGCCGGCATTCTTAATGCATGAGGAAAAAGCCGTATAAGTGACGCTGCCGGAGTTCAGGCCTCCGCCGCTGGAAAAGGGAGTCCATCCGACAGCGCAACCTGAGACATAATACTTTCCGCAAGTCCCACCAATCGCCGTGCATGTTTGAGCGCAGCTTGTAGCGGGATAAGCCGCCGCTCCGGAATTCTGATCGCAGTACCCGCCCAAGGTTCCCGGCGCCGTAGCAGCGATAGGACCCCATGAAGTTCCATTACAGAACTCGATGCTCCCGGAATTATACCTTAGCTCTCCAGCATTGACCGCAGCGCAGGCTGCTGAGTCATTGCCTATGCGAACCCCGCCGGACACATCAAGTTCCGCTTGGGGCTTAATGGTGCCTATGCCGACGCTTCCGCTGTCCCGTGCCAGAATCGTCTGCTGCGTCGTTATCATATTGGCATAAACTCCGGTCGGCGCAGGATAATAAGTATCAATCGTAATGCTTTCCGGGCTTACAGACACCGGCATGAGGCCGAGGCAAACCGCCGCCACTAGCCAGCGCGCAAAGGTAGAGTTGAACCGGATATTCAAATCAGCCACGACGCTACTACTCCTCCTCTATGCGGCTGTCCCAGTAGGCGTTGTCGACGAAGCGCTGCCACGAGCGCTTGACCCTGAGCGGCGGGCGCATGGCTAAAGTCAGCCCTTGCCGGAACTTCGGCTTCGAGATGCGCACCTTAAGCTTCATACCCGCCTCGTCGGGCAGGCGGTTGCCTTTCCTCAAGTTGCAGGGGATGCAGGAGGTAACCACGTTGGCCCAGTTCGTCGCACCGCCGCGCGAGCGCGGCACGACGTGATCGAGATTCAGCTCCGAGGGAGGGAAATGCCGGCCGCAGTAGCAGCAGCGGTGGCCATAGTGCGCGTAGATGTTGCGCCTGGTGAAAGGGACCTCCGAGCGGGGAACCTTGTCGAAGAATTTGAGCGCGATGACCTCTGGCAGGACGACTTTGAGGGTGGGGGTGTGCACGAAGCCCCTCGGGTCGTCCGTCATCGCCTGGGACAAGTCAATCCAATCGCGGAAATCGCAAGCGCCGTACTCCTCGTCGACCACGTAGGCCCGGTCCAAATACAGAAGCGTGAGCGCCCGCTCCCAGGAAGTGACCTGGATGGCGTAGAAATTGCGGTTTAAGATGAGGACTTCGCTGTTCATGAATGGAAGGCTTACCTCCTAAGTTTAACAGGAAAACTCCGGAATTCAAGGCCTTTTCCCGGCGCCGCAGACGCAATTTGATACAATTCGCGCAATGTTGAAAGACCTCAAGCGCCTCACGAAAGAAACGTTTATATACGGCTTTTCGACCATCGGGGGGCGCCTGCTTAACTTCCTGCTCCTTCCTATATATACCCACGCCCTGACCCCGGCCGACTACGGCGTGGTGGCGACCATGTTCTCCTACCTGGCCTTTTCCAACGTGATTTACGGCTACGGCATGGATTTCGCCTTCATGCGCTTTACCAAGGCCAAGGACCCGGATGATCCGTGCTTTTCGACCGCCTTCTACTCCCACCTGCTGACCTCCGTGCTGCTTTCCTCGCTCATCTATTGCTTCGCCGCTAAGCTTACGGTCTGGGGCGGCATGCCGGCCCACCTTTCCGTCATCACCCGCTACGCGGCGGTGGTTTTGGCGTTCGACACCTTGTGCCTGGTACCCTTCGCCGATTTGCGGCTTTCTCACAAGCCCAAGAGCTACGCGGGCATCAAGATTTTAAACGTCGTCCTCAACCTCGCGCTCAATTACGTTTTCCTCGTCCGCATGGGCTGGGGCGTGCAGGGCGTATTCCTGGCCAGCGCCGTCACTTCAACGGCCACATTCGTTATGGTCTCGCCATGGCTCCTGCGCCGCTTGCGTTTGGTTTACGAGCGCCGGCTCCTGCCGCAGCTGCTGCGCTTTAGCCTGCCGCTCATCCCCGCAGGCCTGGCCGCCATGGCGGTGCAGGTCATCGACCGGCCCATCCTGCAGTTTTTGACCGATTCGGCCACGGTCGGCCTCTACCAGGCCAACTACCGCCTGGGCTCGGTCATGATGCTGGGCGTCTCCATGTTCGACGCCGCCTGGCGGCCTTTCTTCCTGGAGAAAGCCGAGGAGGAGAAGAGCAAGGCCCTGTTCGCCCGCGTGATGACCTACTTCGTCATCGTCGCGTCCTTCCTGTGGCTGGCTCTGACGTTCTTCACCGGGCCCATTGTGTCCCACCCGATTTACCACGGGAAAGCGCTCATCCACTCGACCTACTGGGTGGGACTGCCCTTGGTGCCGGTCATCGCGCTGGGCTACATCTTCAACGGTATCTACATCAACTTGCTGGCTCCCGTGACTTTGGCGCGCAAAACCGACCGCGTAGCCTACGCCACGGCCGTGGGCGCCGCCGTCAACATCGCCGCCATCTTCGCCTGGACGCCGCGCTGGGGCATGTTCGGCGCGGCCTGGGCGACTCTGGCCGCCTACGTCGCCATGGCCGCGGCCCTCTACGCCATGGCGCGCAAGATTTACCCCATCGATTACGAGTTGGGCCG
>JAGWJU010000096.1 GCA_028865585.1 Elusimicrobiota bacterium
CGTGCCCGTGAGCGGGCGCTTCACGCCCCGGCAGCGGGACGTCTATTCCCTCGTTTTGGAGACCCAGAAGCGGTGCATCACGATGACGCGCGCGGGCGCCAACTCCGCGGACCTCCACGTGCGGTCCATGTGGTTCATCGCCGAGGGCTTGAAGTCCCTGGGATTTTTGAAGGGGGAGACCTCGGGCCTGGTCGAGGGCGGCGCGGTGCGCATTTTCTACCCCCACGGCCTGACGCACATGCTGGGCTTGGACGTCCACGACGTGACCGGCGGCAAGAAGCGCCGCGTCAAGAACCCCAACAAGGTGCCGGTGCGCTTCGTGGCCAAGCTCGAACCGGGCTTCGTGGTCACCATGGAGCCCGGCGTCTACTTCATCAAGGCCCTGCTGCAGGACCCCGCGGTGCGCCGCAGATATAAGGGAAGCGTCAATTTCGCCAAGGCGGAGAGCTTTTTGGACTTCGGCGGCGTGCGCATCGAGGACGACATTCTGGTCACGCGCGGCGCGCCGGTGAACCTGACCGACGTTCCCAAGGAAATCAAGGATGTGGAAGAAGCCTGCCGCCGTTAGCGCCGCGCTGGCTTTGGCGCTCGTGGCGGCCCTCGTGGCGCCGCGGCTCGGCGGGGCCCTGCCCGATTCGGGCGCGGACTCCTTCCCGGCGTCCTTCGGCGGCGGGCCGAAGCTGCCGCTGGCGCTCTCCTTGCGCAAGTTGAGCGCGAGCAAGACCCTTTACCGCAGCGGCGAGAGCCGCGCCTTCCCGCAGTCCTGGACCGAGGTGATTTTCGAGGGGACCGAGGGCAACTCGAACCTGGTCTACGAGTTCTCCAAGCGCCTGCCGGACGGAAGCCGGTCGCCCTGGGTCTCCGCGGAAATCCACCTCTTCACGAACGGCCGCTTTTGGGGGCGCGCCAGGCTTCCGGCGGGGAACGGGGCCCTGCGGCTCAAGATCATGGACGGCGGCATCAAGGGCGCGGCGCCGGTGTTTCTCTCGGACATCGAGGTCTACGACGCCCAGGCCCAGTCCGCGGCCGCGGGAGCTCTTTCGACCCAGCCGAGCCCGCCGGAGCCCGTTTTGCCGCCGCTCATCCACACGCGCAAGGAGTGGCGCGCCAAGCCCACGCGCAACCCTTACGAGCCCATGACGTCGCCCTGGCGCATCACCATCCACCACACCGCGGGGCCGCAGACCATGGACTTGAAGGATACCCTGCGCGAGGTGCGCTTCATCCAGGACTTCCAGCAGAACGGCCGCGGCTGGGACGACATCGGCTACCACTTCCTTATCGACGGCGCGGGAAACATCATCGAGGGCCGCCCGGTCAACGCCGTGGGCTCGCACGTCAAGGGGTTCAACGACGGCAACATCGGCATCGCCGTGATGGGCTACTTCAGCCCGCCGGTCAACGATGAGCTCACCAAGGCCCAGCTGGGGGCTTTGGTGGCGCTCATCCGCTACCTGCACGGGCGCTACGGCATCGCTTTTTCCGAGGTCAAGGGCCACCGGGATTACGAGAGAACGGAGTGCCCGGGGGACAACGTCTACAATCTCCTGCCCGAAATCCGCAAGGAAGCCGCCGCGCCGCCGCCGGCGGAGAAGCCGCTCACCATCAAGCGGCCGCCTCTGGTCGTCAAGCTCCAGAATTCCGCCGTACCGCGGTGGGACGGGCGCGCGGTTTCCGCGCCCTAAGGGCTAGAACGCCCGGTTCATGGCCTGCAGCTGGGCCGAAAAGAGCCCCGCCAGGGCCAACGCCGCCTGAGTCTGGACGGCGTCAGGCACTCTTTGGGGGAACGGATTCTCCGCGGCCGAGGAGCCGGACGCGATGGGCGCGTCCATGACCAACTCCGCCGAGGACCCGGGCACGGCCCAAATCCGCAGCCCCGCGACGCCCATGAGGGAGACGACGGCTATCAGGCCCAGGAACAGGGCCGCGCGCGCCCAATCGAAGCTCCGCGCCGCCGCGATTTTTTTGGGCGGCGCGCCCCGGCGCAGGGGGAGCGGCGCTTTCTCCAAAGCGGGCCTGGGGAGCCGCGCCGCGGCCGGGGGCGCCGCGGCGGCTTGCGGAGCCAGGACCGGAAGGGGCTCCTCGGCCAGGACCGGAATCGCGAGAGCGGCCGCTGCCGCGGGCTTGGCGGCCGCCCGCGGCTGCTCCAGGATGGAGAAGTCGAAGGAGCACGCCGGGCACCGCGCCGCCTCTTCCGAGACCTGCGCGAAGCATTTGGGGCAACGCGGCGAAGCGGAGGAGAATTCGCTCATGACCGTAGTATATGGCCGGGGCCCTCGGGAAATCAAGTAAAAAGAGAGTAAAAACCGTCAGCGCGCGGCGGCGAGCGCGGCCAAGCGGTCTTCGAACTTGGCGCGCACGCCCGAACCCTCTTCCTTGAGCAGGAAGTACTTGCTGGCCTTCTGGGAAAGGACGACCAGCAGGGGCACGGGGACTCCGGCGCGGCGGTAGGCGGCCAGCGTGTGGTGGCCGTCCAGGACGAAGCCGCCGAAGAAGGAGTGCAGGTTCTTGTTCTGCCCGCGCTTGACCGTGGAGGGAATCGCGCGCTGGTAGAAGCCGTAGACCAGGACCCGGGGGCGGTCGCCGCCCTGGATCATGGACTGGTAGAGCTTGACGTACTCTTCCTTAAGCGCGGCGCGGGGAACGAGCGGAATGACGAAATCATACTGCTTCTCCAATATCCCGGCGTCCTCGTGCCGGAAAATCCGGGGGCGCTGGCACTCGTAGTGCTCCCAGCCGGAGAGGAGCCCCTCTTCCTTGGGGTCCTCGATGTCCCAGATCTCCATGAACTCGCTGTTGAAGAAGTAGGAGCCCTCGTCCTCTGACCGATAGGGCCCGGAGAGGTTGACGGGGGTCTCGAACACGAAGTACTCGCCCCGCTCCATGAGCTCCAGGAGGGGGACCAGCTCCTTGGCCATGGACTCGTCCACCGGGCGCGGCATCTGGATGGCCTTGGGCAGATTGGCGGCTTTCTTCTGCAGCGCGGCGGACGGATCGTCCACGGCGCGGAACCAGAAGTGGCAGGTGTCGCAGTCGTTGCCGATGTCGAAGGTGCGGCGGCCGTTCAACTCAAAGAACACGGAGCTGGCCTCGCCGTGGCGCTTCTCGGAGCCGACGCGGAAAAGCCCCTTGCCCTGCACGACCTTGGCCTTGACCAGGCCGGGCGCCAGGGGCGTCAGCTCGACTTTGTGGGCGGCGGTTTCCGATTTCATGGTTTGCCTGCCCTCATTGTAAATCTTTCCTAATAAATTCGCAATATGCATCTTCTATCTTTTAAGCCGGCCCCCCTTATGAGCGACTGGGACGAGGAAGCGCTGCGCGAAATCAACAGCCTGGACTCCGCCCGCCTGGCCATCCGGGGCGCCTTGGCCACCATCCGCAACCTGCAGGAGCAAAACGCCAGGGCCAAGGCCGAGGCGCAGTCGCACGAGGCCGCCCGCCGCCTTCTGGAAAGCCGCATCTCCGATTTGACCGCCCAGGTCCAGCGCTGGCAGGACCAGGCCAAGATATGGGAGGAGCAGGATCGCGCCCGCCAGGCCCAGGAGGAGGCTTGGCGCAATTCCGTCAAGCTGGAAATCCGCGCGGAGGAGAAGACCCGCCTGCAGCAGGCCCAGGCCGCGCTCGAGGAGGAGACGGCGCGCCTGCGCGGCGAGATCCTGCGCCTGGCGGGCCGGCAGAAGGACAAGGAAGCCCAGTGGGAGGAGTTGAAGAAGAGCTTGGAGCGCTACCAGGCGGAGCTGCTGCGCGCCGAGCGGGAGAAAGTCGAGCTGTCCCGGCGCTACCACGACGACTCCAAGACCGTGGCGGAGCTTCGCGAGCGGCGCGAGCGCGAGGTGGCCGCGGGCTTGCGGCGCCTGGAGCTGGAGTCCGAGGACAAGCAGCGCCAAAACGAGGCGTTGCGGCGCGAGAACGAGGAGCTCAAAAAACAGATTTCCGCCGCCGCGCTCGAGATGGACAAGCGCCTCAAGGAAAAGGAGGAGGCGCTGCTGCGGGACATGCGCTTGAAGGAGCAGTCCCTGCACGAGCGCTACAGCAAGCGCGAGATGGAGTTGGAGTCCTCTTGGGCCGAGCTCGAGAACAATTTGTGGCAGAAGGCCAAGGCCGGCCGCGACAAGCTCGACGAAATCGCGGAGCAGCAGTTCGCGGAGAAATCCCGCGCCCTGGCCGAGCGGAGCAAGGAGATTGATCAGATCCTGGTCCAGCGCCAACAGGAGCTCCAGGACGACTACGCCAAGAAATGCGCCGAGGCCGAGGCGCGCTGGGCGCAAAAAGAGCGCGAGCTCAAGGCCTCCTGGGAGGAAAAGGAGAAGCGTTTTTTGGGGCGCTACGACGAGGAGCTGGCCAAGGAGCGGGCCGAAATCGAGCTGCGCTACCGGGACAAGATGAAGGCCTTAGAGGCCCAGCGCGCGGCCAACGCCCAGGAGCTCTCCCGCGCCAAGGACGAGCTCGAAGCCGACTATCGCCACCGCAACTCCCGGGTTTTGGAAGACGCCGCGCGCGCCGAGGCCCAGCGCGTCCGCGCCCAGAACGATTTCATCGCGAAGAAAACGGCGGAGTTGGAAGCCGCCTTCGAGGCGCGCGAGCGCGACCGCGCGGAGGAGTTCGTCGCCAAGACCCGCGCGGCCGAGGAGGACTTCAACCGGCGCCGCGTGGAACTTCTGCAGGAGCAGGCCCGCCTCGCGCAGGGCGAGAAGGCGGCCTTGGAGAAGAAGCTCGAGGAAAAAGCGCGCGCCCTGGAGGCGGACTACGAGGCGCGGCTCGCGGAGTTGGAAAGCGGCCGCAAGGCCCTGGAGCATGCCTTCGAGGAGAAAAAGGCGTCTTTGGCCGCGGAGTACGCCCTCAAGGAAAAGAATTTGGACCGCCGCTGGGCCGTGCGCGAGCAGGAATTGGTGCAGGGCCACGAGGCCGCGCAGGACCGCCTGCGCCGGGACTTCGCCCTGTCCGCGCGCAAGATGGAGGAGGAGTTCGAGGCGCAGCGAAAGACCGCGGAGGCCGAGCTGGCGGAAGCCTACGCCCGCAAGGAGCAGGACCTCATCGCCAAGCACGAGACGCTGGTCGCGCAGCTGGAGGAGAGCCGCCGCCGGGAGCTCGCTTACGCCGTCGAAAAGGCGGACAGCGAGAAGGAGCGCCTGCGCCAGGACGCGCAGGCCCAGATCGCGCGGTTGAGGGAGGATATCCAGCGCCTGGACGCCCAGATGCGGGAGAATATTTTGGAGCGCAACCTGCGCATCAAGGCGCTGGAGGAGAAGCTCGCCGAGTCCGACGCCGCGCGGCGCAAGACCTGGGACGCGCTGCAGCGCCGCGAGAAGGAGTGGGAGGCCCAGCGCTTGGCGCTCGAGGAGTCTTCCGGCGAGCGGGAGGCTCTGCGCGAGCGCAAATACCTCGAGATGGAAAAATCCCTGCGCGACATCTGGGCCAGGCGCGAGGCCGAGGCCGTGGAGGCGCGGCTAAAGGCCCTGGAAGAGCAGCACCGGCATTATTTGGAGCAGATTTCCCGCAACGAAGAGAAGCTCCGCGCCCAGTTCGAGGAGTGGAAGAAAGAGTGGGCGGCGCGCCGTCA
>JAGWJU010000097.1 GCA_028865585.1 Elusimicrobiota bacterium
GGCCGAGATCAAAATGGTGTCGGCCAAGCATTTCAATGAGGTTCTCGCGCTGGCTTTGGAAGAGGCTCCCTCGGGCCAGCGCCTACCCAAGGCGCCGCGGACCGCCGGCCCCAAGGCCGCCAAATGGATGGGCGAAAAGCCTTCCATCGCTCCGCCGAATCCCCCCGGAGGCCTGTCATGACCGGAACGAAAAAAAACATCATGCTCACGCCGGGCCCGACGCCCCTGCCTCCGGAGGTTCTCGCCGCTCTTTCCCGGCCCATTTTGCACCACCGGACCGAAGCCTTCGGGGAGATATTCCAGTTCGTCCTAGACGCCATGCGGCGCGTATACATGACCAAGAACCGCGTCCTCATGGCTTCGGCCTCCGGCACCGGCGCCATGGAATCCGCCGTCGTCAATCTCCTGTCCCCCGGGGATGAGGCCCTGGTCTACTCGACAGGCGCTTTCGGGGATCGTTTCGCCGCCATCCTAAAGGCTCATGGACTTTCTCCGACCGTAATTTCGGAAGAATGGGGGCACGCGGCCAAAGCGGATAAGCTGGCCGCCGCCTTAAAGCAGCATCAAAAAACCAAGGCTGTTTTTCTCCAACAGACCGACACCTCCACAGGCGTTTTAAATGACATCAAGGCCCTGGCTGCTGCGGTGCGGGCCAACTCGGATGCCATCGTCGTGGTGGACGCGGTCTCGAGCCTGGCCGCGGAAGAATTCCATATGGACGATTGGGGCGTGGACGTGGCGCTGACCGCTTCCCAGAAAGGCCTTATGAACGCTCCCGGGCTGGCCTTCGCCGCCATTTCCGAGCGCGCCTGGACCCTGGTCCAATCCGCCCGGCTGCCTAAGTTTTATTTCGACTGGAAGACCTACGACAAGTCCCTCAAGGCCCGCGAGACGCCCTACACCCCGGCCGTCGCCATGGTCGCGGCGCAGGCGGAAGCCCTCAAGCTCATCGAAAAGATCAGCTTAAAGGGAATGTGGAAGCGTACCGCTGTGTTGGCCGATTACACGCGGGCGTGGGCGCGCAAAAACGGGCTGGAACTCTTTGCCACGGACCCTGCCCACATCCTGACCGGCGTGCGCCTGCCCGATGGCGTCGATGGAAGCTCCATGCTGGCCGAAATCCTGCGCGAGGAGGGCATCTCCATCGCCGACGGCCAGTTGAACCTCAAAGGCAAAATCATTCGCATCGCGCACATGGGCTACATCTCAAAGCCCGATTTGGACGCCGGGTTCGCGGCGCTGGAGAAAAGACTGGCGAAGGTGCAGGCGGCTTAATCTTTCCTGCGCCAAGCCCTAATAACGCCGGCAAAGCGCGAAAGCCCGCCGATGCGCAACACACCCTGCGAGAGACCGCCCAGCATTACGTAGAGCTCTCCTTGAGCAAGGGCAATTTGGGGCCTTGGCGCCTGCATAAAGTCAAAACCATCGCCGTCACGAGCAAAGCCCACGGACTTATCCGTTGCAAAGAAAAGTCCCGCTCCCGGGGCGTAAATAAGGCGGCGGATATCTCCCCTTCGGCGGGCATAGACAAGTTTAGCTCCCTTCGCCGTCAGCTTCCAAATAGAAGGTCCGGAAGCGAAGTAGGCGACCCGACCATCGCCCGCGACGTCCGAAATCTGCGCCGAGGTGCGGAAGAGCACCTTTAGCCTCTTGCCTTGCGCCGCAGGAGCCAACAGGCAAATTTGGGACAGCCGTTTCCGGGGATTGTAGCCGGCGATGTAGAGGCTGTTCCGGCCCGCCGGAGCCATTACCCAGGGATTTAGGGCGATTGTCGTCAAAGGCTTCAAATGAATCTCAGGCAGACCTTTTTCTGATTTCTTGCCGCCGAAGGCAAATACTCCCAAAACTTCACCGGAACGGATCAGGTTTGCCCCCGCAGGCAGCCACGCCGCCTGCTGGAAAGGGCGATCCGACTTGAAAAGAGCGTTTTTCGCGGGAATGAAGACGATCTGATGCTCGCGAACAAGCCACGCCGCACCGTGCGGATCTACGGCGAAGGAGACGGGAATCTCGGGAGCCTCGGTAGGAGATGGCGGCATAAGCCACTGGACAGAAACACCTTTTTCCTTAGGCAGCGTCAGTGCGGCACCGCCGGGGAGAGCGATAATATGGGCCTGAGCGGACACGCCGGGCAGAACCGCTAACGCCAAGGAAAGAATCGGTGTTAACATGGTTTTATTTGAAAATGGAGAAAAAACTCCTGCTTCCGGATTCATTGCCCTCGCCATCCTTTTCGCCGTCTTCCGAGGGTTTGACATCGAACTGCTTTCCGACGAATTTGTAAGTATCCTTATCAAAATCCTTCGTGTTTCCTTCCTGATTTTTCTCCGCATCATGGTAGCCGTCCATACAGGCTGTGCTTCCCGAGCCTAACGCGCAGGCGGCGTTGGATGCCTCGTTGCCGAAATTCTTTAGAGTCCTTGTCGCGTAATTTTTAAGGATGCCGCCGCCTTCCTTGACTCTCTTGACGGCATCCACTGGAAGGCCGAGTTCCTTTCCGATGTCCTCCAGTTTGTCCGTCACTTTGTCCTTAAGTTTATCCTTCAAATAATCCGCCATCTTGTCCTGCATCGAATCCGCATCTTCATGCGCTTTTGCATCGGCGTCGATGTCTCGCTGGAAGGCTGCGCCGTCGGCGAGCGCTTTCTGATTTTCAGTCGAATTAGCCCGCAAGGCCGGGGTATCTAGGCCGATATCGGCGCATTCAGGATTGTAGATAAGATTTTTCCCTTGGCACTCCTTCATGGGGTCGCCGCGCAAAAGAGCCGGAATATCGCTCCCGACATTAGGTTTTGCAACGGGAGCCGAATTAACGTAACCGCCGATGATATCTTGGGCTGCGCCGACCCCGTTGTTAATAGAGTCATCGGCCGCCGGGTTGTCATCTATATTTTGGGGGACTACCACTTTCGGAGGAATATACGTCGGCAAGGGAGGCGGCGCAGGCGCGAGCGCCGCGCCCAGCATCCCGCCAAGACCGTGGGCCACGGTCCCCATCATGGCGGTGTTTCCCGCATTGGGAGCAGCGGTTCCGCTCTCGGACTCCGCTCCCGCGCTCTTCTGTGGACAGCTGCTGTAGCCGCAGACGCAACGGCAATCCGCATTCTGATTTGCGCAGCCGACCTCAACCTGGCGGCCGTTGCAGTTGCAGTAAGCGTCAGCGCAGGAAGAGGGCGGGGTCGGAATATCCGATGCGGATAACTGGGAGCGAGCTATGGATGGCAAAAAAACAAGAAGGGCGAAGGACGCGCTGAAAGCGCAGATTCCCATATCCGCCTGCCGCCGGCCTACCAAATATCCATGCTTTGCACGAACTTTTTCTGCTCGGCGGCGGCCTGCCCGGTTTGCCCCGCCGAATCGGTCTGCTTTCTCGCCTGCAGCCTCAGAATCTCGGCAGCGGCCAATAAATCCTTCGCGTCGGCCAACTGCTCGTATTGCCTGGCCTTGTAGGCTAGCTTCTTTTTCTCGCCTTGAAAGCTCTGAGCTTGCGCCATCAATGAATCGGCGTCTTTCTGCGCTTGGCTTTCCTCGGAGCCGCCCATAGCCTGGGCCTGCTGTGCCTGGGCATTGGCGTTGCTCACTTCGGCGTTGCCCATTCCCGTCAGCGCGCTTTGGGTCATCTGCCCGGCGAAGCTATTGCCGCCGGGTATGAAACTGCTGATGAAGGACGCGGCGCTACCGAACGCAGCATTATCCGACTGGGCCTGCGATTGTGCTTGGGCCGCAGCCTGCGCCTGCGCGGTCGCGGCATTTTGAGCCTGCGCAATCAATTCGTTGGCCTGCTGCTGCATGCTGCTGATTTTCTGCTCGCGCACGCCGATGAGCTTTCGAAGCACCGCGGCCCGGTGCCTGTAGTCCGCGGCTTCGCCTAGGATTTGCTTGACGTCCAAAGGAGCCATGGAGTCCGATTGCGCCCACGCGGCCGCGCAGAAGCCAAGAGCCAGACAGCCTAGGAGCAGGGCCAGCCGTCCTTTAGGCACCGTCACTGCCCCGCCCTCTCAGGTCTTTCGTAAAAAGCGATGATTCGGGTCAGCAAATCCGCTTGACGCTCCATGAGGGAAAGCGCGGCGCCCGCGCCCGTTTCTTTGAAATTATTCTCGTTGCGGCTCGCGATTTCAAAAGCCCGCCTGGCTCGACGCTCCGCCTCCTTGGCGTCTTTCGAGGCTTTTTCCGAGGGCTTGTCCGGATCGGCCGGCATATAGCCGTAAAACGCCTGCATCTCCAAATCGAAAGACTCGGCCTGTTGAGCGAGGATATCGGCGCTTTTTCCGATCTCCTTGGCCTTGTCGACCGTGACGGACGGATTGGAGACGCTTTGGGAAAAAGCCTGCTCTCTCTGCGCCAGCCGGGCCAAAGCCTTGAGCGCAGAGGACACCAGTACGCGCTGCTCCCTAGGAACCACCATTTTGGTATCCGCGCAGATCTCCGGAAGTCCGCCGTCCGATTGGGCTCCGGCCAAAAACTCGCTTCGGATTCCTTCGGCCTTGGCGCTGTAGGGGTCGCCCGCGCGCTCCATCATCGTCCTAAAAAGGGAAGAGCATTCAAGGCCGCGCAGGGCCGGCGACGCTTCGCGCAGCCTAGGAAGCAGGCTCAGATCCGAGCCGTCATCGGCCACCCTGACGGCCCCGGGCAACCGGGACAAAGCAGCTTCTGCCTCGGCGCGCTGCGGCGCTTCGGGGAAACGCTTCAGGAAAAACTCGTACGCGAGCCGCGTATCCATCTGGCGCGCGTTCTTAAATTCGGCGCTTTCCAGACGGCGCTCCATTTCCTCTCCGGAAGAAGTGCGGGGATATTCCTCCGCGAAAAGCTCCTCCGCGGCGGGGATCCCCGATTCCAGCGCCTTTCTGTATCTCAGCCTGGAGAGCGCTTTCCGCAATCGGGAAGCGGCCGGCTCCTCCGGGTAGCGCGCCAAATACGCCGCGTAATCCCGATCGGCTCCACGCCCCGCCTCAAGCCCCGAAAGGGCTTTTTCCCGCGCCTCGGCGTAATGGGAATTATCCGGAGAGTTCGCGTTTAAAAAGCGGATGTATGCGGCCGGAGTGTCTTCTTCGCTCACTTGGCTCCACTGCGCCTTTTGCGAGGCCAGGGCCGCCTCATAGTTTTGCTGGGCGATTTTGCACACGTCGCAGTCCGGGTGGGTCGCCACGGGGTACTTGTGCGTGAAATCGGCCCAACCTTGAAGGCTGTTTTCAACCTGAGCCGTTTGGAAATCCTGATTGAGGGCGCAGCCGGAAAGGACAAGGCTCCCGATGAGCGCGAAGGCAGTGATGCGCAGTCTGCTCTTATTCATTGATTATTGCTGCCACCACTGCTTTTGAGGTTGAGCAGGATTGACGGGAGCAGCGGGAGGAGCGGCACTGGGCGCCGCAGAATCTGTTCCGCTCGCCGAAGCCGGCCGCACGGGCCCGTTTTGCAGGGTATTGAGAATGCGCTCCTTTGGGCAGGGCGCCGCAAGATCCCACTCCGCACAGGCGTAATCGGAAGGCAGAAACCCGTAGGAATCCCGGGCCCCAGGATTGGCTCCGGAGGCTAAAAGAGCATTCACGGTGTCCAGTGA
>JAGWJU010000098.1 GCA_028865585.1 Elusimicrobiota bacterium
GCCGCAGGCTGCCTGTTTTTGCCCGCCTCGGCCAAGGATCTGCCGGCCAAGGCCTCGGCCCGGATTTTTGTCGAGGATCCCCAATACGCTTTCTCTTTGGTGCTCGGGCTTATCGCCGAGAAGCGCGCGAAAAAGCCCGCCGTCGTGGACCCCAAGGCCGTCGTGGACCACTCCGCGAAATTAAGCCCCGGCGTGGGCGTGGGGCCTTTTTCCGTCATCGAGCGCGGCGCCGCGGTGGGCCAGGACACGCTCATCGGCGCGCAGTGCTACATCGGCGAGAACGTGCGCATCGGGCGCGGCTGCCGCATCTACCCCCAGGTCGTCATCCGCGAGGACTGCGTGGTGGGCGACCGCGCCGTCATCCATTCGGGAACGGTGATTGGAGCGGACGGCTTCGGCTTCTCCACCGACCGCAAGACGGGGCGCCACCGCAAAATTCCCCAGATCGGCAACGTGATTCTCGGCGAGGACGTGGAAATCGGGGCCAACGCGGCCATCGATCGGGCGACCGTGGGTTCGACCGTCATCGGCGCGGGGAGCAAAATCGACAACTTGGTCCACATCGCGCACAACGTGCAGGTGGGCAGGGGCTGCCTCCTGGTCTCCCAAGTCGGCGTGGCGGGATCGAGCTCCCTGGGCGACGGGGTGATTTTAGCCGGTCAAGCGGGCGTCGCCGGGCACTTGGCGATCGGCGATCGGGCCATCGTGATGGCCCAGGCCGGCATCATGTCGGACGTGGAGAAAGGGGCCATCGTCTTCGGCTATCCCGCCCGGCCGCGCCGAGAGGCGTTCCGGCTGCAGGCGCTCTACGGACGGCTGCCCGAGCTCTTCGAAGCGGTCAAGCAAATCAAGGACAAGCTGGGCCTGGGCCAAAACCCGGGCTCCAAGACGGAGGAATGACATGGATTTAAGCCAGACGACGATCGAGCGGGAGACGAATCTCGAGGGCATCGGGCTGCACACCGGCAACCGCTCCAAGCTGACGTTCCGGCCGGCGCCGGCCAACGCGGGCATCCGTTTTTTCCGCACCGACCTGCCCGGAACCCCGATGATCCCCGCGCGGCTGCACTTTGTGGTCACGACCGTGCGCGGCACGAACCTGGGCCTGGGCGAGGCCAAGGTGCACACCGTCGAGCACGTGCTCTCGGCCCTGACCGGAGTGGGAATAGACAACGCGGACGTCCTGGTCTCGGCCAACGAGCCACCCATCATGGACGGGTCGTCCCTGCCCTTCGCCCAGGCGCTCTTGAAGGCCGGCCTGCGCCGCTACCCGGACGAGCCCAAGCGCTGGCTGCGCCTGCCCGGGGAAATCTCCTACCAGGACGGCAAGGCCAAATACCGCGCCGTGCCGTCGGAACATTTCGAGATCAAGGCCACGCTCCTGCACGACCACCCCCTCATCCCGCGCATGAGCCTGGAAATCCGCTGCGAGGAGACGGCCTATCTGTCGGAACTCGCACCGGCGCGCACCTTCTGCTTCGAGCACGAGGTCGAGTTTTTGAAGTCCCAGGGCCTGGCGCAGGGCGGCTCCCTGGACAACGCCATCGTCATCGGCCGCGACCGCTACCACACCAATTCCGGCGGGCTGCGCTACGCCGACGAATTGGTGCGCCACAAGATTCTGGATTTGATCGGGGACCTGTCCTTGATGGGCCGCCCCATCTTCAAAATGCGCATCGAGGCCGAGTGCCTCGGGCACGCCCACAACGTCGAGTTCGCCAAGCGGCTCGACGCGGCCGCGTTCCGGATGCGCAGGACCGCAAAGACCGTGGAGGCGTAAATGACGACAGAGACACCCCAAGCCGCGGACGCGGCGCCCGTGCGCACCTTGGGCATCGCAGAAATCCGCAAGGCCATCCCGCACCGCTATCCCTTCCTGCTCATCGACAAGGTGGACATTTTGGAGGAAGACAAGAAGGCGGTCGGCACCAAGTGCGTGACCATCAACGAGCCTTTTTTTCAGGGCCATTTCCCCGAGCACCCGGTCATGCCGGGCGTGCTCATCTTAGAGGCCCTGGCCCAGACCGCCTGCGCGATGCTTCTTTCCAGGGGCGCCTACGAGGGCAAAATCGCCTATTTCATGGGCATCGACGGCGCCAAGTTCCGCAGCCCCGTGTTCCCTCCGGGCGTCTTGAAGCTCCACGTCGAGATTTTGCGCCTGGGGCGCGCGGGCAAGTTCCGCGGCCAGGCGTATTTAGACGGCAAAGTCGCGGCCGAGGCCGAGATGACCTTCGCCGTGGTGGATAAATAGGGGGAATGATGAGCACCATTCATCCGACCGCCGTCGTCCATCCCTCGGCCCAAATCGATGCGTCCGCGTCCGTCGGCCCCTACGCGATCGTCGGCGAGGGGACCGTCATCGGCGCCGGCACCAGCGTGGGCGCGCACGCCGTCGTCGAGTTCGCATCTTTGGGCCGGAACAACCGCCTGCATCCGGGCTGCTACGTGGGCACCGCGCCGCAGGACTTGAAGTACGGCGGCGAGCGCACGCGCCTGGTGATGGGCGACCGCAACACCGTGCGCGAGTGCGTGACCTTGAACCGCGGCACCTCGGCCCACGGCGAAACCCGCATCGGCAACGACTGCCTCTTCATGGCCTATTCGCACGTGGCCCACGACTGCACCATCGGCGACGGCGTCATCCTGGTCAACTCCGTGGCCGTGGCCGGGCACGTCGAAATCGGCGATTTCACCGTGGTGGGGGGGCTGGCCGCCATCCACCAGTATCTGCGCATCGGCAAGTACTGCATGCTGGGCGGGGGCGCGATGCTCAACAAGGACGTGCCGCATTTTTGCACCTGCCAGGGCTATCCCGCCGTGCTGCGGGGCTTGAACAGCCTCGGCCTGCGCCGCGGCGGGTTCTCGCACGAGAGCGTGGCCGCCATCCGGCGGGCCTATAAGACGCTCTTTCTTTCGGGCTTGAGGCTCGAGGAGGCGATGGGCCGGGTTCGCCGGGACTCCAAGGATCCCAAGGTCGCGGAAATGCTTGACTTCATCGCGGGCTCCAAAAAGGGCGTCATGCGGCCGGCCTCGGGCGCCGAGGCCAAGGAAGAGGCGGTCCTCTAAACGGTGGCGACGGTCGGACTTATCGCCGGCTCCGGGCGCTTCCCCATCCTGGTCGCTCAGGAGGCCAAGCGCATGAACGTCGACGTCGTGGCCTTGGGCATCAAGGGCGTGACCGACCCGTCGCTCGAGCTGCTGGTCTCGCGCCTGGATTACTTCAAGCTGGGCCAATTGGACGCGCCCATCAGGGCGTTCAAGGCCGCGGGCGTGACGCGCGCGGTGATGGCGGGCAAGGTCCAGCACGCGTCTTTGTTCGGCGGCGTGCTGCCGGACTTTCGGGCCGTCAAGGTCTTCGCGCGCCTCAAAGACAAGCGCACCGACACGATTTTGAAAGCCGTGGCCGACGAGTTCGCCGCGGACGGCATCGAGCTGATGTCCTCCGCCGCCTACTTGTCGCATCTTCTGGCCGGCGAGGGCCGGCTCTCGCGCCGCGGCCCCGACGTCGAGGAGACGGCCAATATGCGCCTGGGCTGGCGCGCGGCCAAGGCCGTCGCGGGCCAGGACATCGGCCAGACGGTGGTGGTCTCGGACAACGCGGTCGTGGCCGTGGAGGCGATGGAGGGCACCGACGCCTGCATCCTGCGCGCCGCGGACATCGCGGCCGGGCACGGCAAGCGCCCGCGCCTGACCGTGGTCAAGGTCGCCAAGCCCGGCCAGGATCTGCGCTTCGACGTTCCGGTCATCGGGCTCGACTCCCTCGCCGTCTTCGCCAAGGCCGGCGTCACGGCGCTGGCCCTGGAGGCCGGCTCCACCCTGCTTTTCGACAAGGAGGCATTCATGCAGCACGCCGACGCCGCGAAACTATGCGTCATGGGATTTTCCGCGGCGGGGCCGGCGTCATGAGCGCCGAGGACAAGCCCAAGCGCCTCAAGGTCGGCGTCATCGGCGCAGGGCGCATGGGCGCCAACCACGCCAAGGTCTTCAACCGCAACCAGGAGCACTTCGAGTTGGTCGGCGTGTGCGACGTCAACTTGTGGCGGGCGCAGTTCCTGGCCTGGCAGTGCAACACCATCGCGGTGCGCAACTACGACGATCTTCTCTCCCGCGCCGAGGCCGTGGTCATTGCGGTGCCCACGCCGCAGCACTTCGAAGCGGGCCAGGCGGCCATGGAGCGGGGCGTGCACTGCCTCATCGAGAAGCCCCTGGCCGAGTCGCTGGAGTCGGCCAGGAAGCTTCTGGAAATCTCCGAGAAAAAGGGCGTGGTCCTGCAGGTCGGCCACGTCGAGCGCTTCAACCCCGCCGTTTTGGAGGCGGTCAAGCACGTGCGCTCCCCGCGCTTCATCACGGTCGAGCGCCTGGGACCCTACGACCCGCGCACCCAGCACATCGGCGTGGTCATGGACCTGATGATCCACGACCTGGACATCCTGCTGACCCTGGTGGGCGCGGAGGTGGAGTCCCTGGAGGCCGTGGGCGCGCACCTCATCTCCCAGCACGAGGACATCGCCAACGTGCGCGTGCGCTTTAAGACCGGCTGCATCGCCAACCTCACCGCCAGCCGCATCTCGCTCTCGCGCTGCCGCAAGCTGCGGCTGTTCCAGGAGGACAGCTACATCTCGCTCGACTACGCGTCGAGCGACCTGAAGATTTATAAGCGCAAGACCCCGGTCATCAAGACCTTGAAAGACGTGGAAATTCTCAAGCCCAAGCTTTCCTCGGTCGAGCCCTTGAAGAACGAGCACCTGCACTGGCTCGACTGCATTCGGAACAACCGCAAGCCCTGGGCCAGCGGAGAGCGCGGCATGGAAGCCTTGAAGCTCGCCCTGCAGATTTCGGCGGAGCTCGAGCGCTACGTGGTCTCGCCGCAGTCGGGCGTGCGCTCGCTCATCCCGCCCTGGGCCCAGGATTTGGGCACCATCGCCAAGAGCGTTGGCAAGGACATCTTGGGAGGCGCTTGAGCGAAATTCTCTTCGTCGCCGGCGATCCTTCGGGAGACGTCCACGGCGCCAGGCTCATCGCGGCCTTGAAGGCCGAGATGCCGGGCTTGCGCGCCGCGGCCGTGGGCGGGCCCCTGATGCGCCAGGCCGCGGACGATTTCATCGAGGACCTGGCCGCGCGCGGTATCGCGGGCTTCTGGGAGCCGCTGGCGTCCTTGGGCTTTTTGCGCGACCTCCTGTCCCGGCTTAAAAACCATTTGCGGGAGAAAAAGCCCGCGGCCGTCGTGGTGGTGGACTACTACGGCTTCAACCGCCGGGTGCTCGCTCTGGCCAAAGCCGCGGGCGTGCCGGCCTACTATTACGTCAGCCCCCAGGTTTGGGCCAGCCGCCCGGGACGGGCCAAGGTCATCGCGCGGCTGGTGCGCCGCGTCTTCGCGATTTTTCCGTTCGAGGAGGAGGTCTACTGCCGCGCGGGCGGAGCCTGCACCTTCATCGGCCACCCCCTCTTGGACGCCGTGCCGCCCGCTCTGGAGAGCAAGGCCGTCGGCC
>JAGWJU010000099.1 GCA_028865585.1 Elusimicrobiota bacterium
ATTTCGGCCATAGAAAAGTATAGCATCCTATAGAACGGCTTGACAAGTGTTCTATAATCTGTTCTAATACAAGCTCGCTTCGGCGCCGCGGGAAGCGGGGAACTTTCGGACGGCCGCGGTCGTAAGAGGGATGTGGTAGAATTTAATCCGGCCCGCCGGCGGCGAGGCCTAACAGGGGAAACAAAACCATGGGAACAACGACCGAGAACGGAAAGGGAAAGGCGCTAGAGCTGGCTTTGGCGCAAATCGAGAAGGCTTACGGACGCGAGGCCATCATGAAGCTGGGAGACCGCGCGGCCAAGATCAAGGTCGAGGCGATTCCCACCGGGATTTTATCCTTGGACCTCGCCCTGGGCGTCGGGGGATTCCCCCGCGGGCGCATCATCGAGATCTACGGCCCCGAGTCCTCGGGCAAGACCACGCTGGCTCTGCAGGCCGCGGCCGCGGCGCAGCGCCTGGGGGGCGCGGCCGCCTACGTCGATGCCGAGCACGCCATGGACCCGGCCTATGCCAAGCTCCTGGGCGTGGACATCGACAACCTTTTAATCGCCCAGCCGGACTCGGGTGAAGAAGCTCTTGAAATCACGGAGAAGCTGGTCCGTTCAAGCGCCTTGGACGTCATCGTCATCGATTCGGTCGCGGCTCTGGTGCCCAAGGCGGAAATCGAAGGCGAGATGGGCGATTCGCACATGGGCCTGCAGGCGCGACTGATGAGCCAGGCCCTGCGCAAGCTCACGGCGTCCACGTCCAAGAGCCGCACCTGCCTCATCTTCATCAACCAGATCCGGCACAAAATCGGCGTGATGTTCGGCAACCCGGAGACCACCACGGGCGGCTTGGCGCTCAAGTTCTACTCCACCGTGCGGCTGGACATCCGCCGCACCGAGAATATTAAGGAAGGCGACGCCATCGTGGGCGTGCGCGCCCGCGTGAAGGTGGTCAAGAATAAGGTCGCGCCTCCTTACCGCACCGCGGAGTTCGAGATGCGCGCGGGGCAGGGCGTCTCGCGCGAAGGCTGCCTCCTGGATCTCGGCGTCGATGCCGGGGTGATTGAAAAGTCCGGGTCGTGGTTTCTTTACGAGGGCGAGCGCTTGGGCCAGGGCCGGGAAAACGCCAAGGCCTACTTGAAAGAGCACGCGGACACGGCCGAAAAAATCGAGGCGATTTTGCGCCAGAAGTTCCTAAACCCGGCGGAGCCGGAAGCCGCGGGGGAGCCGGAGAAGGCCGCCGTGCCCGAGAAAGCCGCGGCCGCTCCGAAGTCCGCGCGGGCCGCCAAACTCGCCGAAGCCGCGGCGCGCGCCTAGCGGGAGCGGGCGTCCATTCTCGAGGAATACCTTAAGTATCTTTCTCTCGAGCGCGGGCTCTCCCCCAACACCTGCAAGGCGTACGGGGGGGACGTCGGCGCCTTTCTGGCCTTTCTGTCCAAGGCCGGCAAGGCGCCGCTTGATGCCGCGCGGCAGGACGTCTCCGACTTTCTCTGGGCGCAGAAAGAGGCGGGATTAAAGCCGGCCTCCGTCTTCCGCAAAATCGAGGCGGTCAAATCCTTTTACGCGTTCCAAGCCGCGGAGCGCCGCGTCAAGGGAAACCCCGCCGAGGGCCTGGGCCGCCTGCGCCTGCCCAAGCGCCTGCCGCGCCATCTCGAGGAGAACGAGATGTCCAGGCTCCTGCGCGCGGCGCTGGGATCGGACTGGAAGGCGGCGCGGCTCTCGGCGATGCTTGAGCTCCTCTACGCCACGGGCGAGCGCGTCTCCGAGCTTTTGTCCCTTAAGCCCGAGGACGTGAACCTTCAAGACGGCTGGATCCGCGTTCTGGGCAAGGGCTCGCGGGAGAGGATGGTCCCGGTCCACGCCGCGGCGCTGGGCGCGCTTGAGCGCTACCTGGCCCTGCGCGAGAAAAAATTTGCGGCCGGCGCGCACCCGAAGCTCTTCTTGGGGCAGGGCGGCAAGCCGCTCTCTCGCGTGCAGTTCTGGAGGGAGTTGAAAAGCCTGGGCCGGCGGGCGGGCTTGGCGGCCAGGCTGCACCCGCACTTGATCCGCCACACCTTCGCCACGCATCTTCTGCGCGGCGGCGCGGACCTGCGCGTGGTTCAGGAGCTTCTGGGCCACGCGAGCCTTTCAACGACGCAGATCTACACCCACCTCGATCCGGCGGGCTTGAAATCCGCGCATCAGAAGCACCACCCGCGCGGTTAAGAGGCCGCCCGCGCCGCGGTAATCTATCCGCGTTTCTCGACGACCATCGCGCCGCCCATGCCGCCGCCGGCGCAGGCCGCGATGAGGCCCAGGCGCGCCTTGGAATCTTTCTTGAGCGCGTAGAGAAGGTTGAGCAGGAGCCGCGCGCCGGTGGCGCCCAGCGGGTGGCCGAGCGCGATTGAGCCGCCGTGGGGATTGAGCTTCCCCGCCTCGAACTTCGCGCGCCAATCGTGGCCGAATTTTTCCTTGCCCATCTTGAAGATGGAGAGCACCGTGGCGGCGAATGGCTCGTGCAGCTCGATGTCGTCCAAATCCTGAAACTTGACGCCCGCCTTTTCCAGGGCGACGGGCGCGGCCAGGGCCGGAGCGACGCCCATGTGCGCGGGATTGTTGCCGTAAAAGCCCCAGCCCTTGATTTCGCCCAGGATTTCCAGGCCCAGGGACTTGGCCTTGTTTTCCTCGGCCACGATGACGGCCGCGGCGCCGTCAGAGCGCGCGCAGGAATTGAAGAGCGTCACCGTGCCGTGGTCGCCCTCATGGTAGGCCTTGCCGTCCATGTACTTGCCGAAATCCCGGTAAAAGTCTTTGAGGGAATAAGCGGAGTTATCGTAGAGGACCGGCGCCTTGGCCATGCGTTCCGGTTTTTGCACCAGATCCTCGCGCAGAAAGGGATACTCGTCCTTGTCCAGGGCCACGGAGCCGTCCGTTTTGGCCGGAGCCACGTGGGTGGGATAGAACCCGGAGGTCCATCCCGCGATGGCGCGGCGGAAGCTTTCCACCGCATAGGCGTCCTGATCCTGGCGCGGGATGCCGTTGATTTGGGCGAGAACCTCGGCCGTGCCCGCCATGTTGATGCCCTTGACCGGATCGGTGAGGCCTTCCTCCATGGAGTCGATGATGGCGGCGTCCGGGCTTTGCGGAAGATCGGCCCACTTGGCTTTCACGGTGGCGAGGCTGCGCAGGTCCTTGGCCGCACGCGAGCCGGCGATGGTATAGGGAAGGCGCGACATGGACTCGGTGCCGGCCGCGATGTAGAGATCGCCGTCGCCGGCCAAAATGAAGCGCGCGGCCATGGCCACGGACTCGATGGAGGACACGCAGTTGTTCTGCACCGTGACCGACTGCGCCTTCTCGGGCAGGCCGCTGCGCAAAAGCGCCACGCGCGCGATGTTGGGCGCGGAGAAATCCTGGCCCACCCAGCCGGCGATGAGGCCGTCGACGGCGCCCTTGGGAAGCTTCGAGCGCTCCAAGAGAGCCGCGATGGCCATCTGAAGGAGATCCGGCGCCCGAAAGCCCGAAAGCGAGCGCGAGATGTGCCCGATGGGCGTGCGCGCGCCTATGCCCAAAACGATTTTTTTGGTTTGTGCCATGGTGCCTCCTTTTCTCTGTGTCCATTATAGTTTTTTGGCGGCGATCCCGATCTGTTGATTCCGATCAATTGATCGGAATCAATCCCGCTTTTTGACCCGGTTCCTTCCGCGCCGTGCCCCTCCGGCGCTAAAATAAACTTGAGAAAAAGAGGAGGAAATGAACATGATTCACACGATTCTTTTGTTGGCCGCGCTGGCCCCGGCCCGGACTCCGGCCGTCACGCCGACCTGCCAGTGGCCGCGTCAATGCGTGGAGGTGGCCATCACCGGCCCCTGCCCGGCCGGCCGCGTCTGCGTCCAAACGCCGCTGTCCTAAGCCGTCCGTCGGGGGCTCGGGGGATTCTTGCCGCCGCTACGGTGAAGTGTTAGAATTGCCCCCATGCAGAAAGGCGCCGAGAGGACGCGGCTTCTTCCATGGCTCTTGGCCGCTGTTGCGCCTGCGCTGTTCTCCCCGGCGCCCCTTCGGGCCGCGCCCGCGGCTCCCTGACGCGCGCCCTCGCCATGCGGCGCATGGTCTTCATCGGCAGCCATTTGGGCTATCCCATGGAAAGAACGCCCTTGGGCGGCGGCGCCATGGTGGGCCTGAACTTGGCGCGGACCTGGGCCGAAGGCGGCGGCATCCAGGTCGCGGCCCTGGGCGCGGGCCCGCAATGTCCGGCGCCGGGCGTGGACTATGTGCGGTTGGGAGGAAAACCCGGGGCCGGCGCGCCGGATTTGGTCGGCTTTTCCGAGATGGAGTACGCGCGGTTTTGCCGGCGCTTCGAGCAGGAAAGCACGCGGTGGCTGCTGGAGCGGACAAGCCGCTTTCCCCCGGAATCGACCGCGGTCGTCGTCAACGATATTTCGGAGGCGCCGGACCTGGAGGCGCTGCGGCGCGCGGGCTACCGGCCCATTACGCTCTGGCACGTGGACGTGGCGGATTATTTCTGCCGGATGTATTTGAAGGGCGCCGTTTCCGCCGCCGCCGCGATTGGAATTTATGAGCGCCTGGGCGCGGCCGCGGGCGTGGCGCCCGACGTGCTGAAGCTGGTTTTTGACAAGCAGCGCCGCGCGATCCGTTTTTCGGCCCGCATGGTCTTCCCATCAAGCGCGATGGCCGCGGTCGCGAGGCGCGCCTGCGCGGGCGTCATTCTCCCGGCGCGCGAGTTCGAGGCCAAGGCGCGAGTGATTCCTTGGGGCGCCTGGGACGAGGCGCCCCGGGATCCGCGCGCTTGCGCCGTCGATCAGCTTAAGAATCTCTACCAGATCGGCGCGCAAAGCCTGGTGCTCATGACCTTGAGCCGCCTTTCTCCCGAAAAGGGCGTCGAGCACTTGGTGGAAGCCCTCTCTCTTTTGGAGCGCCGCGGAAAATTTAGGGACAAGGACGTCTGCGTGCTTGTCTGCGGAGCGCCGGCCTTCATGCGCGGCGAAGCCTACGCCCGCCGCGTGCGCAAGGCGGCGCGAGCCTTGCGGCGGGTCCGTGCGTTCTTTCCCGGATACCTGGGCCCGGAGGACAAGCCGGCGTTTTTCCGGCTCGCGCACCTCTTTGTCTCGCCGTCGGTGCATGAGAGCTACGGCCTAAACGCCATGGAGGCGATGCGCGCGGGACTTCCGGCGCTGGCCTTGGAGCACTACGGATCCCGCGACTGGCCCGGAGGCTTCGCCCGCGCGGTTTCGCCGCAAAAATTCGACGGCGCGGCCAAGGCCTTGGCCGCGGGTTTGGAAGAGATGCTCTCTGATGCGCGCGGGCTCAAGGAGTTGGGCCGGCAGGCCGCGGCCGATGCGGCCGCGCGGCCGTTTTCCGCGGCGGCGCGCGCGGTGGCGCAGGAAGCCTTCTCCGCCGCGGACGGGAAGCCCGCGCCCATCTTAAAGTAGAATATCAGGGAATTTATG
>JAGWJU010000100.1 GCA_028865585.1 Elusimicrobiota bacterium
CAAAGCCCGTCTTTGGCGACGCTCTTGAATCCTAAAATCGGCTACGCGAAAGCGGCGGAGGTGTTCAAAGAGGCGGTTAAGCGCAAGACGACCGTCGGCGCCGTGGTTCTAGAGAAAAAAATTCTATCGAAAAAGGAACTGGAAAATTTATTCGATCCCAAAGCCGTCACCGGCGCCCTGGATGGGAACGGCCGGTAGCACGCTCAGCGGCCAAGGACGGCACAACAAACGGAGGATTCAATGCCCGAACCCAAGATCGCCCAAAAAGCGCCCTACGTGAAGAAAGAGGAACCCGGCGTCAAGTTCTGGTGCGCCTGCGGACAGTCGCAGAACCAGCCCTATTGCGACGGTTCCCACTCGCGGCTCAACACGGGGATGTCGCCCATCCGCGTGGAGTTGACCGAAGCGAAGACCGTCGCCTGGTGCGGCTGCAAGCGCTCATCGAAAAAGCCTTACTGCGACGGAACGCACGCGAAACTCGGTTGAACCCAGACCGCCGCTTCCTCGCGGCCCGGAAATAGTAAAATTACCGGCGTGAAGGAACTGGACTACCGGCCGTCCAAAAGCGGCGCGCAAGGCGGCTACGCGGAGCGGGTTTACGGGGTTTTCCGCAGGCACCTGGCGCAGAGCGGCCTGCGGCTGACCTCGCAGCGCCGGCGCATTTTGGACTTCATGCTCAACAGCGACCGGCATCTCGGGCAAGAAGACATCTCCCGGGCCATGCGCCCGCACGGCCTGGGCCGCGCGACCGTCTTTCGCACGCTCAAGATGCTCGAGGAGTGCGGCTTGGTCAACCACGTCTCGGATGAGGCGGGCCGGCGCCGCTTCGAGGTCAACCTGGAACGTCCGCACCACGATCACCTCATCTGCATCTCCTGCGGACGCATCCAGGAGATGCGCTGGCCCAAGCTCGAAAAAATCCAGGAAGACACCTGCCGCAAGTTCGGATTCGTTCCGCAATGGCATCGGCACGAGATTTTCGGGCTGTGCCGGGATTGCCGAAAACCTTGACCCACGCCCTGGCGGCCGTCCACCTGCGCTGGATCTTCATCGCCGTTTTCGCCTGCGCCTACGTGCTCATCGCGGTGGAAAACGGCGTGGGCACCCACATCAACAGGGCGGCCGCCGCTTTTTGCGGCGCCGTAGCCATGGTGCTCCTGGGGGCCGTCAGCCTGGACCAGGCCTATTTGTGCGTGGATTGGAACACCATCCTGTTCCTTTTGGGCATCATGCTTCTGGTCGCCCATTTCCAAATCTCCGGTTTTTTCGAATGGGTCGCCTCGCGCACGGCGTCGCTGGCGCGCTCGCGCGTCGAGCTTCTGGTTTTCCTCGTCTTTACTTCGGGCCTCCTCTCCGCCTTCTTCGTCAACGACACGATCTGCCTTGTGTTCGCGCCCGTGGTTTTGGAGATCACCGAGCGGCTGGACTTGCCGGCCATTCCCTACTTGACCGCCCTAGTCACCGCCGCGAACATCGGCTCCGCCATGTCGGTCACGGGGAACCCCCAGAACGCCTTCATCGGCATCACCGCCCACTTTTCCTTCTTCGACTTTCTCGTCCGCATGGCGCCCATTTCGCTCGTCGGCCTTTCCTTGGACGCCTTGATTCTGGCTTTCATGTTCCGCAAAAGCCTTTTCGGCCATCCCGACTTGTCGCGGGCGGCGGGAAAAATCAAGGCTCCCGTGGACAAGACCCTGCTGATCAAATGCGCGCTCGCGGCCGCCGTTTTGGCCGGCTTATGGGCCGCCGGGTTTTCTTTCCCGCTCGCCGCGGCGGCCGTCGGCGCCCTCATTCTCGTCATAGGACGAGTGAAGACGGCGGAAATCCACGCCCAGGTGGACTGGGAGCTGCTCCTGTTCTTCGCCTCGCTCTTCATCCTCATCCAAGGCTTCGAAGCCTCCGGAGCCACCGCGATCATCCTGCGCCTGGTCGCTCCCGCGCTGAAAGGATCCGCAGGCTCGCGCCTGATGGCGGCGGGGGGAGCCATGCTGGTACTCTCCAATTTAGTCAGCAACGTTCCGGCGGTCATCCTGGCCCACCCCGTCGTTCAGGCGTCCGGCGGCAACCGCCTGCTTTGGCTCGCGGTCGCGGCCTCGAGCACCCTGGCCGGCAACCTCACTCCCATCGGCTCCATGGCCAACCTCATCGTTCTGGAGCAAGCCGGAGAGAAAGCCGCCATCGGCTTTTGGCGCTTCGTGCGCGTGGGCGCGCTGGTGACCGCCGCCACCCTTATTGCGGCGCTGGCCGTCCTCGCCCTGGAAAGCCGGATGGGTATGATATAATCGATGAAGCAGCCCGCCGAAACCAGGCCCATGAAGCTTCACACCATCGCCCTCGGGTGCCAGATGTCCGAAGCCGACGCGGAGGAGATGTCCGCGCCGCTGGCCTCGCGCGGCTTCTCGCGCGCCGAAGGCCCCGATGAGGCCGACGCCATCCTCATCTCCACCTGCACGGTCCGGCAGCACGCCGAGGACCGCGCGATTTCCCTCATCGGATCGCTCAAACCCTGGAAGGCGGCCGACCCCAACCGCGTGCTCATCGTCAGCGGCTGCGCCGCCGAGCGCGCGGGGGACTCCATCCGGCGGAAATTTCCCTACGTGGACCTGGTGGTCGGAGCCAAGTCCATCGCGCGCTTCCCTGAGCTCGTGCGGGAGGCCCTCGACGCCCGCTTCGACGCCCTGCGCGAGCAGCGGGAAAGCTTCGCGCCGGAAGCCGCGCCGACCGAAGCCTCGCCCGTTTCGGCTTATCTGACCATCATGCGCGGCTGCAACTATTCCTGCTCTTACTGCATCGTCCCCTCGGTGCGGGGGCGGGAGCTCTACCGGCCCGTTGAAGACATTCTCAACGAAGCACGCGCCAAGGCCGCCGCGGGCGCCAAGGAGATCATGCTGCTCGGCCAGACCGTCAACAGCTACGAGTCGGAGCGGGGCGGCGGGAAAGTCGGCTTCGGCGATCTCATGCGGCTTCTGGATGAGACGCCCGGCCTTGAGCGGCTGCGCTTCATGAGCCCGCACCCCTACTACGTGGACGAAAGCATGCTGTCCGCGATGGCCGAATGCCGCTCTGTCTGCGAGCACCTTCACCTTCCGCTCCAGTCCGCCTCGGCGCGGGTGCTCAAGCTCATGCGCCGCAACTACACGCCGGCGGCCTATCTCGACAAAGTCCGCGCCGCGCGCTCGGCCGTGCCCGGCATTGTGATTTCCACCGACATTATAGTAGGATTCCCTACCGAGACCGAGGACGATTTCCAGGAGACTTTGGATTTTCTCAAGGACCTCCGCCCGGCCTGGGCCTACTGCTTCAAGTATTCGCCGCGGCAGGGCACCCGAAGCGCCTCCTGGCCGGACGACGTTCCCCGGGAGGTCAAGGAAGACAGGCTCGGCCGGCTCAACCGGCTCATGGACGAATTGACGAGCGAAGCTTTGAACGCGCACATTGGAAAAGCCGTCGAGGTTCTCTGCGAGGAGCCCGGCTTCGGCCGGACCCGGCAGGGCTTCAACGCGAAGTGGTCCGGCGCCGCGAGCCGGGAGGCAAGCAGTGCCGGGCCGCAGAAGGAAATGCCGTTGCGGCCAGGCGCCGCGCGGCCGGGGGAAGCCGTCTCCTTGGCCGTGACGGGAGCGACCAAGAGAACTTTGCTGGGGGAAATAGCATGAAAGAAAAACGGACTGATTCCGCGGACAAGCGGCGCTACGCGCGATTTCCCGTGGGCGGCTTCGTCGGCCCCATTGCCCTGCGCCTGGATTCCCGGGACCAGTCCTCCCAGCCGGCCGTGTTGACCGATCTTTCGGCCGGCGGGCTCTCTTTAGTGACCTTCATCGAGCCCCCTCACTCGAAAAAAATCGAGATGATTCTTTCTCTCCCGGGCCTTAAATCCGTCTCGATCGAGGGGAAGGTCGCCCGGGTCGTGGAGAAGGGGCAGACCTACAAGGTCGGCATCTCGTTTACGAAAATCAACAAGAAGCACAAGACCCTCATCGACAGCATGGCCTTGGACAACCAGGACTGCGACATCCGCATCGCCCTGAAGCTTCCCGAGGCCTGCGTGCGCGGCTGCCGGTTCCACCACCTTTGCGCCAAACCACAGAAAGCGGCGTATTGGAAAAAATAGGCGCCGCCGCCAAAATCATCTGCGTCGTCGGCCCGACGGCGTCCGGCAAGACCGAGCTGGCTCTGGCCCTGGCCCGGGAATTAAACGGCGAGATCCTTTCCGCGGATTCGCGCCAAATCTACCGGCATCTTGACGCCGGGACGGCCAAACCCGAGTTGGATGAGGCCGGCCGCGCCCATGGCGTCGCCTACCGTCTGCTCAACATCGCCGACCCTTCGGAGCCCTTCGACGCGGGCCGATTCGCGGAAGCGGCGCGCGAAACCGCGGACGACGTTCTGCGCCGCCGCAAGCTCCCGCTTCTTGCCGGCGGCACCGGGCTCTACGTCAAGGCGTTCTTCGGCGGCCTTTCGCCTCTGCCGCGAGGAGACGCGGCCGTGCGCCGGCGCCTGGAGGAACTGGCCCGCGGCAAAGGCCGCGCTTTTCTGCACGCCCGCCTGGCCGAGCGCGATCCGGAGGCGGCCGCGAAAATCCCGGCCAGCAACATCCAACGCCTCGTGCGCGCGCTTGAAGTGCTGGAAATTTCCGGACGCCCCATTTCCGAGCTGTGGGGGAAACCGGCGGACGCGGGGCGGCGCTGGGAGCCCTTGTTCCTGCGCATCGACTGGCCGGCCGAGACGCTGCGGCGGCGCATCGACGATCGCTGCCGGGCCATGTGGCCGGGCATTCTCCGCGAAGTCCGCGATTTGGCGCCCGCCCGCTACGCCGGGACCGAGCCCGGCTTTCAAAGCCTCGGCTACGGCGAAGCCCTGGCCGCGGAGCGCGGCGAAGTCTCTCCGGAGGAGGGACTGGAGCTTTTCATCAAACGCACCGCGGCCTACGCCAAGCGGCAGCGCACGTGGTTCCGGCATCAAGAGGCCTGCGTTTCCATCGCCGGCGCAAGCGCCGACGAAATGGCGCGCCAGGCGCTTTCTTTGGCGCGGCCCTTTTTGGCTTCCTCCGAACCCGCAATCCCATGAGCGAAAAGGCCTTCCTCGTCGGCGTCGGCATCAAGGGCCGGACGAAGGAAAGCCTCGCGAGCTTCGCCGAACTCGAAGGCTTGGCGCAGACCGCGGGCGCGCGCGTGGCCGGGAAATTCTTCCAGGCCCTTGAGCGCTACCAAAGCGCCACGCTGATCGGCTCGGGCAAAGCCGTCGAAATCGCGGCGGCCGCTAAAAGAGCGGG
>JAGWJU010000101.1 GCA_028865585.1 Elusimicrobiota bacterium
AGCAGGGACGAGACTTTCTTCATGTTCATGGGTCGGTTCGCTTCGCCGGAAGCCGGCTCCTTTTGCTCAGTGTTTGCAAGGCTTGAAAATCCTTTTCGTCAGTTCGCCGCCGGCGCCCCTGGCGCGGGCAAGGTGAGGCCGTGGTCGTTCTGCGCGTGGCCGCGGATGATGTCCGCGTGCGGGATGGTTCCGTCCTGGGCCATGTCCGCGAGCATGGCGTGAGTCAGCGCCGAGGCGACGTTGCTCGGCTGGACGTAGAGCCAGGTGCGGATGAAAAGCTTGGCGGCGTATTGGAGCGCGGCGGCCTGACCCATCTCAGGGATGAGGTCCTGGTAGGTCTGCCACGCCGTGCCCATCTGCGTCTCGCCCTGGCGGTGCGGATCGTCGTTGGGGGCGTCGGAGACGTCGTAGGGCGTCTGGTTCTCCCCGGTGCGGATGATGTTGGGGTTGGGCAGGGCCGAGGGCGGGTCGGCGCTCAGGAAGAAGCCGTTGCCGATGACGGGGGAGTTGCGGATGAGCATGGAGAAGGTGTCCGCGCCCGCCTCGTTGGATTCGGAGCCGATGATGGGGTCGATGAGCCACTTGATGAAGCGGTTGGCGGCGGAAGCGGCCTCTTGGGCGCTCAGGCGGATCTGCGAGGCGACCTGGTATTGCCGGTGGCCGAACTCGTGGAGCTCGATGGAAGGCTGGGCGGTGTTCTCCGCGACCAAGGTGATGGTTCCGGCCTTGGCCCCGCGGCGGCGCAGCCCCAGGCGGGCCAGGGCGCGGAAGGCGAGATTCGGCTTGGCCTTGGCGCGGGCGGCGGGCTCCTGGATGGTGCCGCGCTTCATAAGGAAGAACGCGTCCACGGTCGGGTCGTAGAAGGCGTTGGCCACCATCTGCGTGCCGTTGGCGTGGATGCCGTTGCGCAGGGGCTGGAAGAAGCGCGCGTCGCCGCCCAAATTCAGAACGGACTTGAGCCATTCGATCATCTTATAAGGATAGACGTAGCCGTTGACGTCGGCGTCCAACTGCTCGTTGTCGCCGGTCGGGTTGAGGGTCAAGGTGACGGGCCGGCCGGGCGTGGCCATCATGGTGGCCACGATGGGGGAGTCCTTGGAGTCCTCGTCGAAAAGCTTGCCGTAGATGCCGTCGAGCTTGACGGTCACCCGCACGGGCTGGCCGCCGTTGACGTCCGCCGGCACGGTGAAGGAGCCTTGGGCGTCGGTGACGGCGAGCACGCGCCCGGCGTCGTCATAGACGTAGGTGTTGATGAGCGGCATGGGCTCGGTCGGGCCGTGGTCCTCTCCGTCCTGGGTCAGCGTGGTGCCTCGGGCTTGGGCTTGGCCGGAAACCGCCGCCGCGGGAGCTTCGGCGACGACATTGAGGCGCCCGCCGGGAAGGCCGCCGTAGCGCATGTCGTCCGGGTTGACCGCGTAGGCCTGGCCCGACTTCACGTCGACGAGCACGATGACGGCGTTGCCGTCCAAATCGCTGCCCTGGTAGATGTTCATGGCGTGCCACGCGCCCTGGATGAAGGTCAGCTGCCGGGTTAAAAACTGGAGCGCGGAGCCGGAGCCGTCCGAGGAGGCGCCGATCTGCTGGGCCGCGATATGCTCCAGTTGAGCGTCGGTATAGCGGACGGTCATAACCGAAGAGTCGATGCCGGGGACGAATCCGCCCTCGACCGCCATCAGAACGGCCTTGCCGTTCAATATCTTAACGTGGAAGCGCAGGTTGGCGCCCTCCACGGCGAGCGCGTAAGGGGAGCCGCTGATGTCGGGCCCTTCTTTGACCTGGCGGAACACCGCGATGATGGAGTCGGCTTGGTTCCCCGTGCCCGGGAGCCGCACGACGCCGGTCGCCCGCATGTCCTGGCTGCTGGTGGCGCCGTATTCGGAGGGGTTCTGGTCCACCAAACCGCGCAGCGCCTGCTCGACCGAGGCTAAGTTCGAGGGATCGGCGTTCAATACGATGGGTTGCGAGCCGTCCTCCAGGGTCTGCGCGGGGGAGAGATAAAATTTGCTGAGGGAGACCGGGCCGCCCTGGCCGGCGACGGGCATGATTTTTTTTGTGACCCGGACTCCCGGCGGCAGGGATAGGGAGGCTTTGCTCCGGCGGCGCAGGATGCCGTAGGAGAAGGCCGAGGGAGACAAAGAGGGGGACTTGAGCGCGGAGCCGTCGAAAAGGCTCGTTCCCGGCGCTAGCGTGCGCGCCGCGAAGCGCGCGACGCGGCCCAGAAGGCCTTTGCGCTCGGCCAAGCGGGGAATCGCGGCCCGGGACGGGGGAGCCAGGGCGCGGCTGAGCTTTGAAGCGACGACGGCGGCCGTTTCGGGCGAAGCCGAAACGGCGGACGCGGGAAGGGTTGCTTGAAGCGGCGTTAAATTTGACGCAGAAACGGCTGCGCCTGTTTGCGCGGCGGCCTGCATGCGAGACGCGGCAGGGAGCGATGCCGCGTCCTCCATGGCGCGGGCGCCCAAGGCTGCGCCGTTTGCGGGAAGTGAGAGCCCCTCCAGATTGGCCGACAGTGGGGTTCCTAAATCGGATGGAATCGTCCGTAATGACGGAACTGTGGCCGCCGCGCCCGCTCCGGGCATGGCTGGCGCCTCGAAGGCAGCCGCGCCGGCGTCCTCGGCCTGGGCTCGCAGGGCCGCGGGCGAGAGGAGTTGGGGCAGCACAACGGCGAAGGATAAAAGAACTGCAGGGATCTTTCTGGCGTTTTTCTTATCCATGGTGAAGTAACTATAAGGAATATCGGCCGTTATTCCTTGAGACTTTAGGCCCATTGCGCCCGGTCTTACGGCCTAGGCCCGTTTGGGACCTCGGGACCGGGGCGGGCCAACCGCGGTTTTGGTATGATGATGTCTCAGGCATGGAAATCGGAATCGTCGGGCTCCCCAACGTCGGCAAGTCGACCATCTTCAACGCGCTCACCTCCGGGCACGCGGCCGCCTCCAACTATCCTTTCACCACCATCGAGCCCAACGTGGGCGTGGTGGCCGTGCCGGACTCCAGGCTCGAGCGCTTGAGCGCCTTGTTCAAGCCCAAGAAGACCACGCCGGCCTTCGTGCGTTTCGTCGACATCGCAGGCCTGGTCAAGGGCGCTGCCTCGGGCGAGGGCCTGGGCAACAAGTTTTTGTCCCACATCCGGGAGGTCGACGCCGTCGCCATGATGGTGCGCCTTTTCAAGGACGCGGACGTGGTCCACACCATGGGCGCGGTCGAGCCGCGGCGCGACATCGAGATCATCGAGACCGAGCTCGCGCTCGCCGACCTGGCCAGCCTGGAGAAGCAGTACGAGAAGGTCTCGGGCAAGGCCAAGTCCGGGGACAAGGCGGCCAAGGAGTCTTTGGCGCTTCTCGAGAAGCTCAAGGCCGCGCTTTCCGAGGGCAAGCCCGCGCGCTCCTTGGGCTTGGACCCTAAAGCCATCCGCGATTTTTCCCTCCTGACCGCCAAGCCCGTGCTTTTCATCGGCAACACCGACGAATCGCCGGACGCGGCGCTGGTCGGGGCTTTCGAGGCCGCGGCCAGGGAGCGCGGCGCGCCGGCGGTGGTCTTGTGCGGAAAAATCGAGGCCGAGATCGCGCAGCTGGCTCCCGAGGACCGCAAGGCTTTCATGGCCGAGCTGGGCTTGGAGATTTCCGGCCTTGAGCGCGTCATCGTCGCGGCCTACAAGACGCTGGGTTTGCAGAGCTTTTTCACCGCGGGCGAGGACGAGGTGCGGGCCTGGACCGTGCCCGCCGGCGCCAAGGCGCCGCAGGCCGCCGGCGCCATCCACACCGATTTTGAAAAGGGCTTCATCAAGGCCGACGTCTATTCCTTCGCGGACATCGAGGCGCACCAGAAGGAATCCATCCTGCGCGAGAAAGGCCTCATCCGCTCCGAGGGCAAGGACTACGCGATGAAGGACGGCGACGTGTGCTTCTTCAAGTTCTCCGCTCCCTCCGCGGCCAAGTGACTCCCGCGCCGGTCCTCGCCGCGCCGACCGGGCTGTGCCGCCACTTCGGGGAGTGCGGCGGCTGCTCCCTCCAGAACCTGCCCTACCCGGAGCAGCTCGCGCGCAAAAAGGCCCGGGTCGATGCGGCCTTGGCCGCCTTCGGCCTGAAAGTGGAAGCCGTGCACCCCTCGCCTGAACTTTGGTTTTACCGGAACAAGATGGAGTTCGGCTTCAGCGACGTCTATCCGCCGATTCCGGACGGCCCGCCGCTCTATTTGGGCCTCAAGCCCAAGGGCCAATGGCGCCGCGTGCTCGATTTAGAGGAGTGCCGCCTGCTTTCGCCGGAGACGCCCGCGCTGCTCGCCGCCGTGCGCCGCTGGGCCGCGGAAAACCGGCTTCCTCCTTATAATAGCGTGCGGCACGCGGGATTCCTGCGCCACTTGGTCGTGCGCGAGGCCAAGAACGGCGGCGAGCGCATGGTCCATCTCATCACCGCTCCCGAAGATTTTCCCGCCGAGTCCTTCGCGGCGGCGGTCAAGGCCGCTTACCCGGCCTCGACCATTCTGCGCGGCGTCAACGCGAAAGTCTCCGACACGGCCTCGCCCGATTCCGTGGAGCTTCTCTGCGGGTCCGGCCGCATCACGGAGATTCTGCGGCTTAAAGGGAGGGAACTGCGCTTCAGGATTTCGCCCGCGTCCTTTTTCCAGACCAACACGCGCGGGGCCGAAGTCCTCTACGGCATCGCGCGGCGCTGGGCGGAGGAGGCGGCGCCTAAAAAAATCCTGGACCTCTACTGCGGCGGCGGCGGCTTCGCCTTGTCCCTCGCGGATCTCTGCGAAAAGGTCGCGGGCGTCGAGTCCAACGCCGCCGCGATCGGGGACGCCAAGCGCAACGCCGCGGACAACGGCGTCGCCAACGCCGAGTTCTACGCCGGCGCGACGGAGACTCTTTTGCCCGCTCTGCTCGACATGAAGCCCAGCGCGGCCGTGGCCGATCCGCCGCGCGCGGGTCTGCACGCCAAGGCGGCCGCCGCGTTGCGCGACTGGGGGCCGCCGCTTCTGATTTACGTGTCGTGCAATCCCGACGCCCTGGGCCGCGACTTGGCCGCGCTGGCCCCGGCCTACCGCGCCGAGCGGGCCGAAATGGTGGATTTGTTTCCGCACACCGAGCACGTGGAGACCATCGTCTTGCTGCGGCGGACGGACTGAAGACCCGGCCGGCCAGGCGTCCGGGGCGGCGGCAAACGCCATCCCGCCCGCGCATACCCCCGTATAAAGGAAGTAAAAAACCCGTTTCATTCGAGTTTCTATCTCGATTTACACCCTGTTTCCGTTGTATGGG
>JAGWJU010000102.1 GCA_028865585.1 Elusimicrobiota bacterium
ATTCTGGCGCATGAGATGACCCACGTCATCTTCTACGAGTACATGCGCTATCCCGGCGGAGACATCAACCCGCAGCACCGATGGGTCAACGAGGGCCTGGCCGTTTACGAGGAGGAAAAGGCGGCCTCCGGCGGCCAGGGAATCGTGGATCTCTTTCCCTCCGTGCGCCCGGACATGATCCAAAATCCCATTCCCATGGACCAGATGATCAGCCTCGCGCCCGCAACCGAGCAAGCACACACGGTGAGCGTCTGGTACTGCGAGGCCGAAAGCTTGGTCCAGTTCATGATCGAGCACGGCGGCCGCATGGGATTCTCCCAGTTCCTGGCCGCTCTCAAAAAAGGAGAGACCCTCGATCAGGCGGTCGCGTCGGGATTCCCCGGCACGTGGAGCGGCCTCGCTCCCCTGTACGTCGCATGGAAGACATCCCTTCTTTAACAAGCGCCGCAAACCCGGTTTCTCTTCTCCAGATCGCGGCCGGCCTGCTCCTAAGCGCCTCTCTTCTCGCGCAGAGCGCTTTGAATTTTTCTCCCTTTACGGGCTTAGCGCTGGCCTTCTTGCTGGCGCTGGCCGGGGGATGGAGCTTCCACAAAAGCGCGGCCAAAAACCTCATCTGGAGGGACATCAACGCCGACGCCCTCATCTCGTTCTCATCCTGGGCGACTTTCATTTCGATTTCAGTCACCGTCCTGTTTCCGCGCCTCCTCCCGGACTCCGCCCGAACCGCCGCGACGGACATCCTCTGCGCTTTGGTGCTCGCCTCCTCTTTCGGGCGCCGGCTAGCCGGCGCCATGGAGGCGCGCGGGAAACGCCCCTTGGAAAAACTCTTTAGGCTCGCCCCCGGGACCGGACGAATCCTCGACTCTTCAGGCGAGAAAGTCGTTCCCATCGAGGAAATCGCTGAAGGCGCCATCGCCCACGTCCGGCCGGGAGAGCAGATCCCCTTGGACGGCGTCGTGGCCTCGGGGTTCTCCCTGGTAGATGAACGCATCATTCACAACTCCACTCTGCCCGCGGAAAAATCCGAGGGGGCCGCCGTCGCCGCTGGAACGGTCAATAAGTCGGATTCGCTCTGGCTGCGCGCGCAAAAGCCCGGAGCGCGCTCGGGCATCCGGATCATCTCGGATCAAATTCTCGCGAAAAGCAAACCGGGCTCCCGTCTCTTCGGCTTTTCAGAAGGCGCGGCGGCCATGATTCTCCCTTTCGCGCTCATCTCCGCCCTGACCATGGCCGTGATCTGGGCCATCGACGGCCCCAAGCCGCGCGCGGCGTGGGCGAGCGCCGTTTTGTTCTCCATGCTTTCCGCCGCCTGCCCGTGCGCGCTCGTCCTCGGGGAGCCGCTGACCATCCTGATCGGACGGCGGCAGGCGGACAAGTCGGGCATCCATTTCCGCCGTCCCGGCGCGCTGGCCGGAATGAACCGCATCGACGTCATCCTCGTGGGCAAGACGGGGGTCCTGACCCGAGGAAAGCCCGCCGTCGTCAAAGTCGCGGGAGACCAAGCCGGGATGGACCAGGACTCCCTCTGCGCAATCCTCGCCGTTTCCGAGCGCTCTCCACACCCCATGGCCGCAGCAATCGCGTCATACGCCCGCGACGCGGGAGCACGGCCCGCGGCCGTGGAGTCGTTTGAGTCCGACCCTGGCCGCGGCTCCACGGCCAGGATTGCGGGCAGAACCGCGCGCCTGGGCAGCCTTCCCTGGCTCAAGTCCAACGGAGTCTCCCTGCCCAAAACGGCGATCGAAGGCTCCGTTTCAGCCGTAGGTTTTGCCTGGGGAAAAAGCGCCTCCTTAATCTTCATCCTGGAGGATCAATTCCGGGAAGGCGCGGCCAACGCCGTCTCGCGGCTTAAGAAAATGGGCATCGAGACAATTCTGGCCTGCGGCGACCGGAACGAAATCGCCTACCGCGCCGCCGAAACGACCGGCATCGCCCGCGTGTTCCCGGAAACCCTTCCCGAGGAAAAAACGCGGCTCGTTGAGCGGCTCCAGGGAGAGGGAAAGCGCGTGGCCCTGCTGGGGCAAAAATTTTCGGACGCCGCGGCTCTCTGCCGGGCGGATATCTCCCTTTCGGCCAAGCCGGGCTCAGAAGTCGCGAGAGACATCGCGGACGTCGTCTTGGATGACGCCGACATCTCCCGCGTGGCGCTGGCCTTCGAGGCGGGGAAAGCCCTGCGCAAGGCCTCGCGCAGGGGAATTTTTTGGATTCTGGGGATCAACGCGCTGCTTCTTCCCGCGGCCGCCGGAATCCTCTACCCCCGCTTCGGGCTCCTCATCCCGGAGCCCCTCGCGGCTGGAGTCATTTGCGCGCAGGTGCTGGCTCTGTTGGCGAATTCCAGCAACATCATCAAAAAGGAGACGGCGGCATGAAAAAGAAAACAAAAACGAAGGCGTCGTTTTACGGCTACGCGCCGGATCTCGCGTTCTCGGGCCGCTCGGAGAATCTGCCGCCGCTGGAGACCTGGCCAAACCAATACCGGGGCTACGAGATCAAGATCGAGTGCCCTGAGTTCACCTCGATTTGTCCCAAGACGAAGCTCCCCGATTTCGGGACGCTGACTCTGCGCTACCTGCCGAACAAGGAATGCATCGAACTTAAATCATTCAAGTACTACTTGCTCGGCTACCGCAACCTTGGAGTTTTCTACGAAAACGCGGTCAACCGCATTTTAGACGACGTCGTTAAGGCCGCCAAGCCCGTCTGGGCGGAATTAGAAGGGCGCTTCGCCACGCGCGGCGGCATGCACTCCACGATCACGGCGCGCTATCCTCGCCGAGGAAACGGCGGGTCAAAATAAGGTTGGAAGGAATTTAAGCCGGCTCGTCCAAAAGCTCGCGCAGAGCGCGCTCAACGTCTGCTTTCTGCGGCACAATCGCGTATTCAAGGACGGGCGAGAGTCCGATGCCCGGCGTAGCCTTTCCGCACAACAGCCGCGGACGAACCTTCAGATCGTAGAACAATTCGTCGACGGTGCGGCGGAAAAGGTGCTCTCCAAAATTAGTGATTTCAGTTTCTTCATTCAGGAAGAGGACGCGCCCGGTCTTCTTGATGGACGCCTTGATAAGCTCCCAATCGTAGGGAACTAACGAGCGCATATCCACCACCTCAATGTCTCCGGCCCCGGCCGCGGCGAAAGCCTTGGCGACCTCGATCGCAACGGGCGCGAGCCGGCCGTGGGTCACGACGGTCGCATCCGTTCCGGACTTGGAAATCTTAGCCTGGCCGATGGGAACCGCGTAATCCTTCACGTCCGGCCAGCGCGGCTTCCACTGCGAGCGATCGCCGATGGGCGCGTCAATCATGGCGCGCAGCTCTTTTTCGTCCGCGGGCTCTCCCGGGATCAGTTCTTCGCCTTTGACGCGCAAGAGCGCTTTGGGCTTTAAAAACAGCACCGGGTTATCGTCCTTAATGGCGGAAATCATGAGCCCGTAGGCGTCCAAAGGCGTCGAGGGGCAGACCACCTTCATGCCATGAAGCTTTGTGGCGATGGAATCAAACGAATGAGAATGATAGAGGGAGCCGTGGATGCCCGAGCCCGTGGGAGTCATCACCACCATAGGCGTCTTGTAGCGCCCGCCAGAAGTCCAGGCCGCGTTGGCCGCGAGCTTGAGAAGATCAATGACGTTGAAGATGTAGTCGACAAACTGGATTTCGGCCACCGGCCGGAAACCAGCCCACGCCAAGCCCATGGCCGCGCCCACGATGCCCCGCTCATCCAGCGGAGAGTTCCACGCCGTGCGTAAACCCTGCGTCGCGGTGAAGACGCCTCCCAGAGGCGGGCCGACGTCCTCGCCAAAAATCTCCTTCACGCCCAAATTTTCCTCGCCGTAGTGGAGGGCCATGCGGATGGCCTGGACCATGTTCGCCATCAGCTGCCCCCTTTCCTGGGGTAAGACGGCGGCAAGGACTCGAAGTAGACCCCGTCCCAAATGGAGTCCGGCGACGGATAGGGCTCCTTCTTGACCTGCTGGTGGGCGTCATCAACCTCGGCCAGGGCCTGGGCCCAGACTTTCTCGAAATCTTCCTTTTTGGCGACGCCCTGGGCCGCAAGCTTCTCTTCGAAAATGGCGATGCAGTCGGGCTCGTTCACGCGGTTGGCGCCAGACGCGGAGGAATGGCCGTAAAGTCGGCTGCAGACGGCTTCGAGGAGATACGGCTTTCTTTCCTTGCGGCAGTAGGCCAGCGCTTCTTGGATGGCGGCGTAGGACTCCGTCACGTCGTTGCCGTCGATGGTCTTGGCCTGCATGCCGAAGACCTTGCCCCAATCGGAAATCTTCTTCTCGCCGTGCTGGGTCGCCTCGGGCACCGAGATGGCGTAATGGTTGTTGACCACGATGATGAGGATGGGCAGCGGAAGAACCGGGCGGTTGGCCCAAACCAGGCAGGAGTGGAAGTCCCCCTCCGCCGTGCCGCCGTCGCCGCCCGTAACGATTGTGACGGCATCGCCGGGAGTCCGCGCGTTGGCGATGGCCGTGCCGATGGCCGAGGAATACTGCGTCTCGATGGTCGAGGTCACGGGCACGACGTTCCACTCCGGAACGCAGTAGTGGTTGACGAAATTGCGCCCCTTAGTGTAAGGATCGGTCGCAACCGTGCGCATCTGCCGGATGCTGTCGATGGTGGCGGCTCCCATCGCCAGAAGCGTGGCGCTGTTGCGGTAGTGCAGGTTGAGATAATCGTAGCGCGGGCCCTGGCCTTTCTTCACCTGGAGGCCCAGGCTCACGTTGAACGCCTCTTCCCCCGGCCCGCCGATCCAGAAATAGCCCTCGCCGGTGCGCCCCATCTTGATGCAGCGCTCTTCCAAAACTCGGGCGCGGACCATCAGGGTATGGATTCTCAAAAGCAGGGTCTTGTCCATTTTCCCGAAAAGCCCGCCGGAGACGGCGACGCTTGATTGCGCCATGATCTCAGAATAGCAAAAAATTGCGGAGACTTAAATTCACCATCAGGAATCGGATCAAGGTTGGGCGGGAGCCGAGGTTCGCGTCATGCTCCAAGATGAGGATGCACCATCGTTGCCGCTGAAGGTTCCTTTGCAGGAATCCGGGGAAGAGCAGCCACCGCTGCCGCTGCCGCCGCCGCAAAGGTCCCCGGACGGCGCTGCGGCGGTCAGGGAGACGGATCCGTCGGAACCGACGGCGCCCTTGGCGTCCGCGGCGTCGAAAGTTCCGCCGCCCGCGA
>JAGWJU010000103.1 GCA_028865585.1 Elusimicrobiota bacterium
AGAGCGCCGCCCAGCGGAAAGGCCCTTTGCCCAGGCAAAAGAGCGGGCGGATGAACTCGGGCACGAAACCGGGAATCTTAAACGCGTCTTGGACGCCCGCTTTGGCGGCCATGGCCCGGATGTTGTTGCCGTAGTCAAAAGTGACGGCGCCGGCTTTCTGCAGGGCCAGCATGCCGCGCACGTGCTTGGCGATGGACTCCATCGCCAGCGCCACGCAGCGCTCCGGATCGCGGCGGCGCAGCTCCGCCGCCTGTTCGACGGAAAATCCCTCGGGAACATAACCGGAGAGCGGATCATGGGCGGAGGTTTGATCCGTGAGCGCGTCGATTACGACGCCGCGGCGCGCCAGCTCCGGAATAATCGCAGCCGCGTTGCCCAGAAGTCCCACGGAAAGCGCGCGACCCTGCGCCTTGGCCTTAAGAACTTTTTCCAAGGCCTCATCCAGGTCCGTCGCCATATCGTCAAGATAGCGGGTTTTCAGGCGCATTCGAAGGCGCGCAGCATCGACTTCGACTCCCAAAAAACTCGCCCCGTTCATCGTGGCCGCCAAGGGCTGGGCGCCGCCCATGCCGCCAAGGCCCGCGGTCACAACCAGGCGGCCTTTCAAGCTGCCGCCGAAGTGCCGTCTGGCCGCCTCGGCAAAAGTTTCGTAGGTGCCCTGCAGGATGCCTTGCGTCCCGATGTATATCCACGATCCGGCCGTCATCTGGCCGAACATCATGAGTCCTTTTTTCTCGAGCTCGTTGAAGTGGTCCCACGTCGCCCAACGGCCCACCAAATTCGAGTTGGCGATAAGAACGCGCGGCGCATGCTCGAAAGTCTTGAAGACTCCCACCGGCTTGCCGGACTGGATGAGCAAAGTTTCGTTGTTTTCCAGGGACTTGAGCGCCCGCACGATGGCGTGGAAGCACTCCCAGTTGCGCGCGGCCTTGCCCCGGCCGCCGTAAACCACCAAGTCCTGCGGCCGCTCCGCGACCGCCGGATCGAGATTGTTCATGAGCATGCGCAGCGCCGCCTCCTGCTGCCAACCTTTGCAGGAGAGCTTGCGGCCTCTCGGCGCGCGGATGGGACGCGACGGCGCGGACATCCGGCTCACGGCAGAATCCCCTCGAAATATCCTTCCAGAACCAGGTCCCGCGCGCGCTCCAGGCGCGGCCCCAAAACCTCGTCGCCCCTGGCCGCGGGAATTTTCGCGCGCAATAGCTTGCGGGCCTTCTCCACGCCGGGTCCGGAGCGCAGCGGCGCGTGGGCTTCAAGTCCCTGCGCCGCGGCCAAAAGCTCGACGGCAATCACTTGCGCGGCGTTCCAAACGACCTGCTTGAACTTCAAAGCCGCAGTCATGCCCATGCTGACGAAATCCTCCTGCCCCGCGGAGGTCGGAATCGTATCGGCCGACGCCGGGTGGGCCAGAACTTTATTCTCTGAGGCCAATGCCGCGGCCGCGACTTGGGCGATCATCCAGCCCGACTCCAAGCCGGGATTTTTCGCCAAAAACGGCTTCAAGCCCGGGGCGCGGCCGGAGACCAAATGAAACAAGCGCCGTTCGGAAATATTGGCCAACGCCGTCATGGCCATGGCCGCCGCGTCGTAGGCGAACGATAGGGCTTGGCCGTGGAAATTGCCGCCTGAAATCAAACGGCCGCCCGCGATCAACGGATTGTCCGTGGCCGAGATCATCTCGGTTTCGACCGTCCGGCGCGAGTTTTCCAGGACGTCCCAGGCGGCGCCATGGGCCTGCGGCATGCAGCGCAGACAGTATGGGTCCTGCACGCGCGGATCGTTCTCGCGGTGCGACTCGCGAATTTTGCTGCCGCGCAAAAGGCCGCGCAACTGCCGGGCCGCGAGAATCTGCCCGGCGTGGGGCTTGAGCTGATGGACCACCTCGTCAAAAGGCCCCGGCGTTCCGGTCATGGCGTCCAGGCTCATGGCGCCGGCGATCTGCGCCGCGCGCCAAACGCGGGCCGCGCGAACCAAAGACAAGCCTCCGACCCCCTGCATCGCCTGGGTGCCGTTTAAAAGCGAGAGTCCTTCCTTGGCCTGCAGAACCGCGGGAATCGCGCCGGCGGCCTTAAGCGCAACCCGTGCGGAAATTTTACGCCCATTCTTGAGCGCTTGGCCCTCGCCGATGAGCAGAAGCGCCATGTGCGCCTGCGGCGCCAAATCGCCCGAGGCTCCCACGGAGCCGCGGGACGGGATAAGGGGAACCGCGCCTGAGTTGATGAGCCGGCCCATCAGGCGGGCCAGCTCCGGGCGCGCGCCGGAGAAGCCGCGCGCGATTTCATTGGCACGCAGGAACAAAATCGCGCGGGCCTCTTCCTCGCTCAACGGCTCGCCCACGCCGCAGGCATGGCTCAGCACCAAGTTGCGCTGGAGCGCGCCCAATTGATCGCGGGAGATGCGGCGCGTGGCCAAATCGCCGAAGCCGGTGTTGACGCCGTAGACGGGCTTCTCCGAGGCCGCGGCTTTTTCCAAAACGCGGCGCGAGGCCGCCATGCGCGAAACCGCGGCCGCGCCCAGCGAGACCTTTCGCGTCCCGCTCGCGACAAAGTTCAAATCCGCCAGATTCGCTTTGGAGCCCAGGGAGAACGGCGCCTGACTCATGGCCCTTGCCGCCTTCAGATTCGCTCGACCGCGACCGCGACGGACTCGCCGCCGCCCAGGCAAATGGCCGCGATGCCGCGCTTGGCGTTGCGGTGAGCCAACGCATTTAAGAGCGTGACCAAAATGCGCGCGCCGCTGGCGCCCAGCGGATGGCCCAGGGCCACGGCGCCGCCGTGCACGTTGATCTTTTCCGCGGGCAGGCCGACGAGTTTCATTACCGCCAAGGAAACCACGCTGAAGGCCTCGTTGACTTCGAACAGATCGACCTCTTCTTTTTTCCAGCCCGTCTTCTTCAAAAGTTTCTCAATGGCGCCCGCCGGAGCCGTGGTGAACCATTGCGGCTCCTGGCTGAACGTCGCCCAATCCACGATGCGCGCCAAAGGCTTCTTGCCGGCCGCGCCTTTGGCTGAAGCGAGAATCAACGCCGCCGCGCCGTCATCAATCTTAGAGGCGTTGGCCGCGGTGATGGTGCCGCCGGGCTTGAAGGCGGGCTTGAGCTTGCCCATCTTCTCGAACTTGGCGCGGCCTGGCTCTTCGTCCACCGCCAAGCCGTCGACCGGGCAGATTTCCTTGGCGAAGGCTCCGTTTTTCTGCGCCTCCAGGGCGCGCTGATAGCTCTTGACCGCGAACTCGTCCTGCGTTTCGCGGGAGATGGAGTGCTTCTCCGCGCACATCTCGCCGCAGTCGCCCATGTGCACGTTGTTATACGGATCCATAAGTCCGTCCCTCAAAATCGAGTCGATGAGGACACCATTGCCGTAGCGATAGCCCTGCCGCGCTTTTTCCAGAATAAATGGCGCCCGGCACATGGACTCCATGCCCCCGGCCGCGCCCAAGTCTTCTTCGCCCAAACGGATGGATTGCCCCACCATCATCACGGCCTTCAAGCCCGAGCCGCAAACCTTGTTGATGGTGGCCGCCCCCACGGAGGGCGGGATGCCCGCGCCGATGGCGGCCTGCCGCGCCGGAGCCTGGCCGATGCCGGCGGAGATGACGTTACCCATCACCACTTCGCCCAAATCCTCGGGCTGGACGCCCGCACGCTCGATGGCGGCGGCCCAGGCCTTGGCGCCCAGCTGCGGCGCGGTGTAGCTGGCCAACGTGCCGTTGAGCGCCCCGATGGGCGTGCGGACGGAGGAAAGAATGAGCACTTCGGTTTTAGAGTCCATGAGGCGTTTCTCCTTGAATTAACGGAAAACGAGGCGCGCTGCCGCGCCGCAGGAAACGGCGATGACCGTACCCAGCGCCAGATTGAGGAGGGAGACGTCGAGCCAGCCCCTCTTGCGGGCGTAGCCGGCCGCGCCCGTCCACGCCAAGGCCGCGCCGGCGGCCGCAACGGGTGACAAGGCGAAAATCGACAACGCCACGCCCAGCCGTTCGCCCATGCCCAGGTATTTTTCCCGTCCGTTCGGAAAGACCGCGCCGTAGAGATCCTTTTCCACGAAATAGAGGAAGACCGTCGCCGCATGCGTCGTCAAAACGGCCAGGCAGCCAAGAACCGGCCACTTCTCCGGCATGAATCCCGCGCCAGTGGACACCGTTCCCAGCGGGATCATCAGCGCGATGACGACATAGTGGATAATCTGGTCCCATACAAAATACAGCGTATTGTCAGGAGTATGGTAGCGAAAAATCGTGAACACCCGCCACTCATCCTCGAGCCAGTGGGCCAAAAAGATAATAAAGAGACAGGCCCACCCCTCAAGCTTGAGCGGCCCCCACTCAATCCAAGTCCGGCCCAAATAGCCGAAGGTCAAAACGGCGTAGCACAGGGGATGCATGGAGCAGTGAACGAGCATGCCCCAGCGGCTCGATCGCTTCCAGCGGTTGATGAAGTTGCTCTGAAGGGTAAAATCCGCCAGGAAATGCCCGAAGAGAAGCCGCCAGAAAACAATCATGATTTGCCTCCCATATCCTTAGGACGCAAACCATTTCCTTCGGTCATTTATTTCGCCGTGAGATTGAAGACCCCGTCCCACCCCTCCAGGGGCGGCACCACGGAATAGTCTCGCGAAAGCGATTGATAGAGCTTGGCCGGGCCATCGCTCGGAATTTTCTCAACTGCGCGCCCGAACGCCGATGCCGCCTCCGGCCACCGCCGGGCCTTAAAAGCCGCAAGACCTTCTTCGTAATCGGCCAGCGCCGCGCGGCGATCCGGCGAGAGCTTCCCTTTTTCGGCCAAAATCTCGTACACCAGAACGGGCGCCTCTTTGCCGACGACGCGCACGCGCCCGAGTTCGCGCGCCTCGACGGAGTCTTTGGCCCCCTGATAAACCGCTCCGCTGGCCAGAATACCCGAGCCGAAAAACTTGTTGGCGCCCTCCAAGCGCGAGGCCAAGTTGACCTCGTCGCCTAAGGCGGTGTACTGGAGCTTCCTGTCGCTTCCGGTCAAGCCGACGGTGACGACGCCCGAGTTGATGCCGATGCGGATGTCGGGGCGTTCGGGAACCCCTCGGCTTTCGAAGTCCTTATTGAGCTCTTCAAGCACGCTGCGGCACTTAAGAGCGGCCAGACAGGCCTTGGCACGGTGCTCCTGGTCGGGAAGCACCGGAGCGTTCCAAAACGCCATGATGCAGTC
>JAGWJU010000104.1 GCA_028865585.1 Elusimicrobiota bacterium
TGTTCTGCTCGGTCGACAAGGAATCCGTGGTCGAGGCGCCCGACGCCGAGAGCATCTACGAGGTTCCCCTCGATTTTCACCGGCAGGGCTTGGACGAGCAGATCGTCATGCTCCTGCGGCTGCGCACCCACTCTCCCGACTTGGACGCCTGGGAGAAGGTCGTCGCGCGCGTCAAGAAGCCCTTGCGCGAAGCCGTCATCGCCTTAGGCGGCAAGTACACCGAATATAAAGACGCCTACAAGTCCGTGACCGAGGCGCTCGCGCACGCCGGCGCGGCCAACAACGCGCGCGTGCGCCTGGCTTACATCGACACCTCCGCCCCGGACATGGAAAAGCGCCTCGCGGGCGTGCACGGAATCCTGATTCCCGGCGGCTTCGGCGAACGCGGCATCGAGGGCAAAATCCGCCTCGCGAACCTCGCCCGGCGCAAGAAAATCCCCTATTTCGGGCTCTGCCTGGGCCTGCAGATCGCGGTCATCGAGTTCGCGCGCGGCGTTCTGGGGCTCTCGGGCGCCAACTCGACCGAATTCGCGCCGGAAACCAAATATCCCGTCGTGGATCTGCTGCCCGAGCAGAAGGCCGTCAAGGACAAGGGCGCCACGATGCGCCTGGGCATCTACGAGTGCCGCGTCGAGAAAGGCAGCCTCGCGCACAAGGCCTACGGCCAAACCTCCGTCTCCGAGCGCCACCGCCACCGCTACGAGGTCAACAACAAGTTCCGCAAGGACTTGGCCGCGGCGGGATTGAAAGCGACCGGCCTCTATCCGGATAAGGATTTGGTCGAAATCGTCGAGCTCGCGGATCACCCGTGGTTTTTGGCGACGCAGTTCCACCCCGAATTCAAAAGCCGACCGGAGGCGCCGCACCCTTTGTTCCGCGACTTCGTGGCCGCGGCCCTGCGCGGCGCGGGCCGGAACGGCACGCGGGCCGGACACGGCCGCGCCAAGGCGGCCGGCCATGTCTAGCGTCCGCGTTAAGGCCGGCAAGATCGTCTTCGGCAATGATTTGCCCGTCTCCTACATCGCGGGGCCCTGCGCGCTCGAATCCGAGAAGCTCCTGCGCCAGGTCGGACGATCTCTCAAGGCGGCGTTCTCCAAGCTGGGCGGGAGCTTCGTGCTCAAGTCCTCCTACGACAAGGCCAACCGCACCTCGGTTTCCTCCTACCGCGGCCCGGGACCGGAGAAAGGCCTTGAAATCCTCCGGCGCGTGGGCCGCGAACTGGGCGTGCCGGTCTTGACCGACGTGCACTCTCCCGAGCAGGCGGCCTTGGCCGCCCGCTACGTCGACATCATCCAAGTGCCGGCCTTTTTGTGCCGGCAGACCGATCTGCTTTTGGCCTGCGGAGAGACCGGCAAGCCCGTCAACATCAAGAAAGGGCAGTTCCTCTCGCCCTGGGACATCGTCAACGCCATCAAGAAAATCGAGTCCACCGGCAACCGGCAGATCCTGGTCACCGAGCGCGGCACCACCTTCGGCTACGCCAACTTGGTCGTGGACATGCGGGGTTTGGAGATCATGCGCGGCTTCGGCTACCCCGTGATTTACGACGCGACGCACTCCGTGCAGCTGCCCGGAGGACTGGGCCACGCGACCGCGGGAGAGCGCAAGTACGCCGAGCCTCTGGCGCGCGCGGCCGCGGCCGTAGGCGTGGCCGGCATTTTTTTCGAAACGCATCCCAACCCGGACAAGGCCCTTTCCGACGGCCCCAACTCGGTCGCGCTCAAAGACGCGCCTAGGCTCATCCGCGCCACCAAGCGCATCGACGCTTTCATCAAGGGGGGAAAATCATGAGATGCCTCAACTGCGGACAAGAGAACAAGGACACCGCCAAGGCCTGCCGCAAGTGCGGCGGAGACTTCACCCTCGCCCCGGCCTGGTTTCCCGATTGGAAGTGGCACGCCAGAGTGCTGGCCGTCATCTACGCCTGCGTCGTCGTTTTCTACTACGGTGTCTCCTTCCTGTTGCGCAAGCTCCCTCCCCCCTATCAAATCCGGAACATTCCCGTCGAGATGACGCCGTGGCTTCGGCACGGCCGGAAATTTCTGCCCGACGATCAGTTAAAGCCGCCGCCGCCGTGGCCCCCGCCGGTCGGAAATCCGTGATCCGGCCGCCGCGAGAGGTTCTAGGCGCCCTGGCCGCCGCGGGCCTGCTTCTATGCGCCTCCGCCTGCCGGCGCGGATCGTCGTCCGCGCCCGAGCAGCCCCAGCAGACCTTTAAGAACCTCTCCCTGAACCAGTCTAATCAAGGGCAAAAAACATGGAGCCTGGGAACCCCGGCCGCGACTTTCGATCAGGGCCGCCTCATCGCCGACCTGGCTTCCCCAAAAATGGATTTCTACAAGAACGGCCGGCTCTCCTCGACGCTGACGGCCGACTCCGGCGTCCTTCACACCCAGACCCGCAACGTGCATTTGGAGGGCCACGTCGTCGCGCGCGCGTTTTCGGACAAGACCGTGCTCAAGACCAGCGCTCTGGACTACTTCGCCAAGACCGGAAAATTCGTCACGCATGAAAGAGTCGTCATCTCGCGCCCCTCGGGCACGGTCCGAGGCGACGGGATGGAAGCCGACTCCGATTTTTCCCGCATCAAGATTTTCCATCAGCGGTCCGTCATCCGATGAGCGCTCTTTTGGCCGCCGCGGCCCTTCTTCTCCTGCGCGCCGCGCCGCGCGCGTTTGCCGGCGTTGCCGAGCCGGTCGCGGGCAGCATGGTTCAAAGCCGGGAGTGGATCGTCCACCGCGGCCCGCGCGAATCGGAGGAGTTCAAGGGCGACGTCCGCTACCACGCGGGGCCCAGCGTCCTGCGCGCGGACTGGGCCCTCTACGAACACGATGGAAAGCTTTGGCATTTGAAGGGGCACGTGCGGGCTCGGCGCACGCTTGACTCAGGCGACGTCGTTACGGCCGAAGGCGACAAGGCGCTTTACGACGGAATCTCCAAAAAGGGGTGGCTGACCGGCGAAAAGGGCGTTTTGCTCACCCGGCAGCCCGCGGACGGCTCCGCGCCGGACCACGCCTCCGCGCAGAGGCTCGACTGGCAAGGAGAGGAGCAAGCCGAGCTCTCGGGCGGCGTGCATTCCTACGGCCCGCGCTTGGAGACGTGGTCCGATCAGGCCCGCTCCCTCGCGGCCGGGCGGGAAACGATTTTTTCCGGAGGCCGCCCGGTCGTGCGCAAGCTTTTCGGAAATTGGACCGGCGCGCTCAAGGCGGACGAAATCAAGACGTTCGACGATCCCCGCCGCATGTCGGCGGACGGCGGAGTCGTCGGCTGGATCGAGCTGCCTCGAAAACCAGCCCGGGGAACGACGCCATGAAGCTCATCGCCTCGGAACTGCGCAAGAAATACGGCGAGCGCGAAGTCGTCAAGGGCGTCTCCATCGAGGTCAACTCGGGAGAAATCGTGGGGCTTTTGGGCCCCAACGGCGCCGGCAAGACCACGACCTTCTACAGCCTGGCGGGCTTCATCCGCCCCGAGTCCGGCCGCATCCTCATCGATTCCGAGGACGTCACCACGCTGCCGATGTACGAGCGGGCCAGAAAGGGGCTGGGCTACCTCGCCCAGGAGCCGACGGTCTTCCGGGGCCTGACCGTCGAGCAGAACCTGCGCGCGATTCTGGAGCGCAGCATCACGAGCAAGCTCGAACAGATGCGCCGGGTGAAGGCCCTTTTGGAGGAGTTCGGGCTCTGGAAGCTGCGGCACCAGAAGGCCTGGAGCCTCTCCGGCGGCGAGAAGCGCCGGCTCGAAATCGCCCGGGCCATGATCAACGAACCCCGCATCATTCTCCTGGACGAACCCTTCGTGGGCATCGATCCGATCACGGTGAGCGAGCTAAAAGGGATGATTTCGAAGCTGCGCGACCAGGGCATCGGCGTCCTGATCACCGACCACAACGTGCGCGAGACCCTGCCCATCATCGAGCGCGCCTACCTCATCTACGACGGCAAGATTCTCGTCGAAGGGACCTCGAAGGATCTGCTCGAGGACTCCGACGCCCGCCGTCTTTACCTCGGCCGGGACTTCCAGATTTAAGGATCGTCCTGCGTCCGCCTCCGGCGGCGCGCATGCCGGTGCGGGCGGCGCCCGCGGCGGAATCGGCGGTCGGACTCCCTTGGGGACCGGCGTTCGCGCCCTGGCCGGATGAGAAGCACCATGCCGGGCCGGATGAGCCGGGGGTGGCGAATCTTGTTGGTCTCGATGATGCTGCGCACGGTCGTGTGGTGCAGCCGCGCGATGCGGCCCAAGAAGTCCCCCGGCCGCACGCGGTAGCGGATGAGCGTCGGTCCGGGGTTCCAGTCCTTGACCTTGGCCAGCGCGGCCTCGAAGGCGTCCTTGGTCCCCCAGGGAATCCGCAGGGCGAAATTCGGGGCGTCCTTGGGCGTGCACCACGCGCGCAGTTCGGGGTTGAGCCGGCGGATGACCGCCATGGTCGTCCCGGCGCAACGCGCCGCGATGTCGAGGTCCAGGGCGCGCGGCAGAACCGCCGTGTCGTAGGCCTCCGGAGTCTCGTAGTGCGGATGCAGGCCGTATTTCGCCGGATTCTCGCCGATAAGCACGCAGGCCTCGAACTTGGGCACGTAGAAGTGCGTCTGCATGGGCAGGGCGTCGCGGCTGGAGAGCGTGCTGAAGCTCAAGGACCGGCTCGCCAGCATGTCCTGGCCCAAGCCCCCCGCTCCTCGGTTGTAGGCCGCCAGGGCCAGGTCCCAGTCGCCGAACCACTGGTAGAGATCGTAGAGATAGTTGACCGCGGCCTGGGTCTCTTTTTCCGGAAGATAGCGCTCGTCGTTCCAATAAGTGACCTTCAAACCGTACTTGCGCGCGGTGCCCGGCATGAACTGCCAGAGGCCGGCCGCGCCCGAACGCGAAAGGGCGTCGTACTTGAACTCGCTCTCGGTCATGACCAAATAGAGGAGCTGCGGCGGCAGACCCTTTTTCTTGAGCGCCTTCAAGATCATGTCCCGGTAGAGTCCCGAGCGCGAGAGCGCCTCCTCCACGGAGCGCGGGCGGCGCTGGGTGTAGATTTGGATGAAGCGCTGGACGATGGGGTTGCTTGGATCGAGCGGGATGGGCTGCATCTTGACGGCCGTCGCGGTCGAGACCACCAAAGCCTCGGGAGAGACGTCCAAGTCCGGCGCGGCGTCGCCGGCTTGGCCCAGCTCGTCCCAATTGTGGATTTTATAC
>JAGWJU010000105.1 GCA_028865585.1 Elusimicrobiota bacterium
AGTATCGTAGGCGGTCAGGCCCGTGAAGATAAGCACGCCGGCGTAAGTCGTGACCCAATAGACCGCTGAGTTCCGGAAAAACATATTGGCGAATGAGGCAATGACGAGGCCGATGAGGGCCATGAAGAGGAAGTTTCCCATTGACGTCAGATCTGTTTTTGTGAGCCAGCCGTAGAGGCTCATCGCCGCGAACGTTCCTGCCGTGACGAAGAACGCGTTCGCGATGGACGACTGGGTGTAAACGAGAAAGATGGACGAGAGCGTCACGCCGTTTAAAGCTGCGTAGCCGAGAAAGACGAAAGACGCGGTCGTTGAGGACATGCGGCGCACAAAGGCCGCCAAGCCGAAGACCGCGAGCACTTCCGCGATGATAAGGCCGTAGAAGAGAATCGGGTTCGCCGTCAAAGCGCGGATGCTTGCCGGATGCGCCGCCATGTAGAGGGCCACGCCGCCGGTCAGGGCCAGACCGCCCGTCATCCAGCGGTAGACTTCAAGGACGAAGGTCCGCTCCGCGGCCTCGTCCGCCGAAATGGGGAAGCCGCTAGCGGCGTTCATCGGATAAACGCCAGGCTCGCGGTGTAGCCGTGGATGTGGTTTTTCCCGGAGACGGGTCCGAACTCGCCGTTGGCGAAAAATCCGGCCAGCGGCAACGGGCCGCACAGGGACTGGATAAGGCCGATGTCGTGATCGGGGACGCCGTAGAGCCCGCGGCCTCGGCCGCAGCAGCTGAACAAGAGCGCCGCATGGGCCGTCCCTTTGGCGCAGGACCCACGGAGGAGGGCGTCCAAGTCCTCGGTTGAAGTCTTGGCGTCGCGCAGTTGAAACTGCAGGGTTTGTCCCGGCCTTAGGGGCGCGCCGATCATCAGGGCGCCCTTTTCGGGATCCGAGCCCATGATGTTGCGGATGAGGAAGTCGCCGCGCTTAAAGCCTGATTGGTATTCGTTCATGACCAGTCCTGCGAGCAACGAATGCCGCGCAAGATCGCGGTCGCGAGGGGAAAGATTCTCGATGGTCTCCAGCAGCACTTCGACGGCGGGCCGGCTGGCCAAGGCGTAAAGCACATGCCCATCGGCTTTGGTGACGATGAAGCGTTCTCCGATGGGGCGGCAGCCCTGTGAAACCACGGTCTCAAAGGAAATCTCACCGGAAAAAGCGAGGCCGCAGGCCGCCGCGGGCTCGGCGTCGCCGTTCAAGGCCAGCCAGCTTTTCATGCCCACGGCAGGCCCGCTGGCCATGCCGCCGACCACGGGGCGTTCGGGGTATCCTGCGTTGAAGAGCCCTAGGAGTTTTTCCACATCACAAAGCATGGGATCGGCGAGGCAGAGGAAATTGGGCTTCTCCGTGGGATAAAGGTCCAGCAGGCGCACCAAGTCCGGCCCGGAGGCTAGGGATGCGATTTCGGACTCGGAAAGGGAGAAAGGAGAAATTTTGACGCCGGGAAGGCTCATGGCTAAGAGTGAAATGGCCGGCTCCATTTCGATTTCCTGCTTCTCACTGATGATGCCGCTGGCATTGCAGCCCAAAAGGGCGGGAGCGCCCAATGCTTTGGAGAGCAGCGCTGAGAGTTCCGCGGGGTTTAATCCGGGATAGGGCTCGGAAACGAAGAAGAGCGCGCAATCACACGGGCGGCCGGAAAGTCCGGCTTTGACTTTTGCGGCGGCTTCTTCCGCGGCTTGGCGCCAATCCTTGTTTTTTGAGATCGCGGACGAGAAGACCTTGTTCTTTTGCGCGATCGAGGAGCCGGGTTTCGCCATGGCTTGATTCTACAACATCCGAGCTGATTTTAAGAGCGCAAGCGTTTACGCCGCGGACCTGCAGCAAAGCGATATCTGATAGGATATGCGCATGAAGAAAAAGCGGCTGCTTAAGCTTGCGCTCGTCCAGCTGGAAGTCGGGGACGAAGAGAAATCCGCGCGGCTCAAGCGCGCCGAAACGCTCTTGGAGGAAGCCGTGGGGGCGGATCTTGTGGTTCTTCCGGAATTATGGAACGTCGGCTATTCCGCGTTCGACCGCTATGCCGAAGACGCGGAGCCCATCGATGGAGCGACCGTAAGCCTGCTTCGCGCCAAGGCCGCGAAGCTTAAAGCCTTGGTCATGATGGGCAGCTTCCTTGAAAAAAGCCCGGAAGGACTTCACAACACTTCTGTCCTGATCGATGAGCGCGGAGAACTTGCCGCAATTTACAGGAAGATCCATCTTTTCGGATATAAGTCCCGGGAACGGAGCCTGCTCGTTCCCGGAAAAGACGCCGTTGCTGCCGCGACGGCGCGGGGGGCCTTTGGGCTTTCCACCTGCTTCGATTTGCGCTTCCCGGAACTTTACCGCCGGCTTCTGGACGCGGGCGCCGAAATGTTTCTGGTCGCCTCGGCTTGGCCGCTCTCCCGCTTGGAGCACTGGCGCGTGCTGACCCGAGCCCGGGCCATCGAGAATCAGTGCTTTCTCGCGGCGGCCAACTGCGCCGGCGCGAACCGCGGAAGCCGCGCCGGCGGGCATAGCGTCATCCTCGATCCCTGGGGCAGGGTTCTCGCCGAAGCGGGGGAGAAGGAAGAGGTTCTTCGCGCGGAAATCGATATGGGCGAAGTCGCCCGGACGCGGGCCGAGTTCCCCGCGATAGCGTCGCGCGTCCTTAAGTAGCCTGCGCCGCTTCGGCGCGCCGCCACTGGCCGGGCGCGAGCGCGCCGAGCGAGAAGCGGCCGTGGCTGGCGCGGATAAGCCGCAGCGTCGGGTGCCCAACGGCGGCCGTCATCCGGCGAAGCTGCCGGTTGCGCCCTTCCGTCAAAGTGATCTCCAGCCACGCGGTCGGCGCGTTCTTTCGCAAGCGCACGGGCGGCACGCGCGGAAAGCGCGCCGGCTCTTTCTCTAGGATGCGGACTTCGCAGGGGCGGGTCGGTCCGTCCCTTAGGACGAGCCCTTTACGGATATGGGAGATTGTCGCCGCGTCCGGAACTCTTTCCACCTGCGCCCAATAGGTCCGGGGAACCGCAAAACGGGGCTCGCATAAGCGGCTTTGCAGTCGCCCGTCGTCGCTTAAGATTAAAAGGCCTTCGCTGTCGTGATCGAGCCGGCCGCAAGGGTAAATCCCTTTAGGCAAATCAAACGCGGCCAGGGTTTTTTTGCCGCCCAGCGGCGTGAACTGAGAGACGACGCCGTAGGGTTTGTGGAAAAGGATGGTCATGCGGCGGAGCCGCCTTCTGTCATGGCGCACCGGGTTAATTTTGGATCTTCGGCGCGCAATAGGGCGAACAAACGGAGAAATTCCTCATCAGGCTCGGCGCGCAGAACCAAAGGCGCGCCGTGATCCGCCTCGGGGATCCGGAGTTCCAAGGCATGCAGCATGAGCCTGGGGAATCCCCCGACCGGGCGGGGCGGCCGGCCGTAAAGCGGATCGCCGAGGATGGGGGTTCCGAGACTAAAAAAATGGACGCGCAATTGATGGCGGCGGCCGGTTAGCGGGCGCGCCTCGACAAGCGCCGCGTTGGGGAAGCGCTCTATGGTTTTATAACGAGTGAGGCTCGGCTGCCCTTTTGAATCGGCGACGCCCATGCGTCCGGAGCCGAAAAGACGCAGGGGTTTGTCGATGGACCCTTCCTGCGCGGGCGAACCCTGAAGCGCGACCCAATAGGTTTTTCGCGCGCGGCGGGACTCGAAATCTTGGCAGAGCCGCCGGTGGATTTGCGGATTCTTGGCGAAGATCACGAGCCCGCTGGCCTCGCGATCGATTCTGTGGGCGATGAAGATTTTGCCGCCGGTGTGCCGTTGCGCTTGAAGGCAGAGAGGCTCTTTGGAGAGGCCGCGTCCGGGGATGACGGCCTGTCCGGCCGGCTTGTCGACGGCCAGAATGTCGCCGTCCTCTCGGATGACGCGCAGGGGGGAACTCAAGAACGGCTCGGGCGGGGCGCTAGGCGTGATCCTCAGCCCCGCCGCCGCAGAGCTCGATGCCGATGACCGCGACCATAATGGCCGCGATGGCGCAGATTAATCCGATGAACGCCGCGAAATATTCCATTCCCATGAAATGCTCCTTATTGTTATGCGTCCGAAAGATGCGATCGGAGAAAATTGAGGACCAGAGGCCAGGCCAGCCTGGAAGCCTCCGCGTCATAGCTGGCGCGCTCGTCGCAGAAAAATCCGTGGTCCGCGTCAGAGAACTCAACGCTGGCGAATTTCTTCCCGGCCTGGGCCAGCGCGTCGGCGACTTGGCGGTGATGGTCTCGGGTGATGTTTTTATCCCTCCCGCCCCAGAAAAGCAGCAGCGGCCCCGATATTAGGGGCGCGCGATCTAAAAGTCCGGGGTTGGAGATAAGCGCGGTTTTGACCGGTGCGATGCCGCTGCCGTAAAAAGAAACCGCCGCGCGCAGCGGGCAGGTCGCCGCGGCCAAGAAACTCGTGCGTCCGCCCATGCAGAAGCCGATGGCGCCCACTCGCCCGGAGGCAACGCGGGAATCCCCAGCCAGAAAATCAAACGCGGCTTTCGCGTCGGCCCGCAGGCCCTCGTTGGTCAGGGCGCGGACGTGGGGCATGACGGCACCGAAGTCGGTGTAGGAGCCCTCGAATCCGGGGGCGCTTCGGTGAAAAAGCTCCGGAGCCAAGGCGAAATATCCTTCCCGCGCCAATCGATCGGCCATCCCGCGGATGTAGTGGTTGAGGCCGAAGGCTTCTTGGAATACGAGCAGACCGGGGAAGGGCCCCGCGCCCGATGGCCGCGAGGCGTAAGCAGTCATGGACGTTCCGTCGGCGACTTTTAAGGTCAGCGTTTCGGTTTCGAGATTGGGCGCAGCTTGGAGTCGGGTCATCGCGCGAATATTTGGATTTTACCAAAATTAAGCGCGGATGATTAAAATGTATGCCTGTGGGTGAAAAGAAGGAAGCTGCGGCGGCCGCAAGGAGGTGGGCGACTGCCGCGCGGCGAGTCTAGCAAATCAGGTTCGCCGCCATTGGAGCAAAAGGTCAGGAAATTGCTATAAGGAAATTAGGCGCCGATTGCGGCGCGCAAAGCACGGAGGAATTTTAAAATGATCATCGGAGTTCCCAAGGAAATCAAAAATAGAGAGCATCGCGTCGGCCTTGTTCCCGGGGGCGTCAAGGCGCTTATCAAGGACGGGCACAAGGTCCTCATCGAGAAAAACGCCGGGGTCGGTTCCGGGATTGCGGACGCCGAGTACAAGGACGCGGG
>JAGWJU010000106.1 GCA_028865585.1 Elusimicrobiota bacterium
AGAGTTGAGCTGGTGAACAAAATTGCTGCACATATCGGCTCTTCACCGGACATCCGTGTTTTTGGCGGGGCCATTAACCGCGAGTGGTTTAATAAAACTCCCAGAAGGATGGAAATGTTTGACTTTGCCTTTGATAACATTGTCAATCGATTCCAAGCTTTTCTTTCCAATAGAGCGAGTTTTCTGGAGAGGAGCGTGAATCCTTCCGCTGCGAGAGAATGCATCGGGATTCTGATTGAAGACAATAATGACACCATTGCTAAGAAGGTAACGCTGCTGATGCGGAAATTCCATAAAGAGGGAACTCTTTTTAGAAAAATAGATCGCATCATCGAAACGCCGCTTTTTGTGGATAGTGAACTAACATGTATGGTTCAAGTAGCGGACTTGACAGCTTATGCGATTAGACGATTCCTCGATAATAATGAAAGTCAGATTTTTGAACAGATTTATCAGCGTGTCGATAAAGCTAAAGATGTTCCTGTCGGATTGAAACATTAAACATCCAGGCCGTGCTTATGCAAAATTTGTCTGGAGCATGGGAAATCACCAACTAGCTTGGGCTCCATCCTCGCAGGACAATAGACTCGGAAGATTGAGAGCGGGCCTGCTCTCAATCTAAAAATATCGTAAAACCCGCCTCACGCTCCAGACCCCCGCGCCTGGAATTTTCCGCGAACAGCTTAATAGTCCCGCCGGCGCCAGCGCTTGGGGCGCCGGGGGCGAACGACGCGGGCGTGGCGGACGGGGCGGCGGCGCCGCTGGAACCATCGTCTGCGCGCGGGCCTGAAGGGGCGGCGGACGCGGTGAATCGGCCGCTTGAACGCGCGGGGATAGCGCTGCCGCACGCGCGGCTCGATGGTGGACCACGTCGTGCGCGTGGTGCGCAGCTGCGGATGCTGGACATAATAAGCCCGCATGGGCCGGGCCACGGCGGTGACGTTGTTGATGTAGGTTTTGGCCGCGACGGAGCCGGGCGCGTAGACGTAAGTGGGCGACAAGATCACGATCTGCTTTTGATAGGCCACGTACTGCCGGGCGAAGAAGAAATTGACGTCATCCGTCACCGGGGGCGGCGCGGGCGCGGGGGCCGCGGAGGCGGACGCCGAGGCCTCGGGATTTTGCGCGGAGGCGAAGCTCGTGAGCTGCGGCGAGCTGCCGATGAAGTCCTGGTAGCGCTTCAACTCCTCCATGAACGGGGCGCTGGCCAGGGCCTTAATCTGCGCGGGGTCGACCGCGTTCTGGGCCTGCACGCACGCGTCGTAGTTGATGGCGACGGTGGCGTAGCCCTCGAAGCTTCCGTTGGCGTCCGCCACGTAATGGTTCTCGACGCGGGCGCGCTTGGGCACGAACGAGCATTCGTTCGCGAGGTCCTGGATGGCCATGCCCTCGGCGGCGAATTGCGCCTGGTTGGGGTTGAACTCCTGGGCTTCGCCGAGGTAGACGATGTAGCCGTTGTCCACGAGGCGCGCCGGCTCCTGGGTCCAGGCCGGCAGGCGGGGGACGCTCGCGCAGCCGCCGAAGGCGGCGAGGAGCGCCAGGGAAATCGCGGCGCGCGCTTGTGCAAAACGGCGGGATATTTTTCCCATGCGGGAATTATACTACTTGGCGCTCTCTTCTTGAGTCCGCCGGTCCTCGATAGGGAACTATTTGGAGCGGCGGCTCGTAATGAAGGCGGGCCGCCTTGACAAATTGTAGCCTGTGGGCTACAATAAGAACGCGGCCTCCTCATGGAGCCGCGAGAACGAGACGTCTACCTTTATGAGGCCGAATCGGGCCGTTGTCCTCTTGCTGTGCGGGGGAGACAAAAACTCCCAGTCAAAGGACATCCGGCTGGCCCGCGATTTCTGGGCCGATTACCGGAGGCGAAACCATGAAAGCCGCGAAAAATTATCGTGAGAGCCTGATGAAGGCCTTGAAGGATCCGGCGGAAGCCGCCGAATACGTGAACGCGGCCCTGGAGGAAAACGATTCGGACGCCGTCCTTTTGGCCCTGCGCGACGTGGCGCAAGCCCGCGGCATGTCGGCCGTGTCGCGAAAAGCCGGGCTTAACCGCGTGAGCCTCTACCGCATGCTTTCCCGCCGCGGCAATCCGCATTTGGGGAGCATTCTGCGCCTGCTGCGGGTCTCGGGGCTCAAGCTGCGCGTCGCGGCCGGTCCATCCGCGGCGCCAGGGCGCTACCTGAAATCCAGATAGACGCTTCTGTTGAGCGCGCGGGCGACTTTTTCCAGCGTGCGCAGGCTGGGAACCGTGGTGCGGGAATTTTCCAGCCGCGCCACGAACTGCTGGCTCACGCCTATTTTCCGGGCCAGCTGGACCTGGGTCATGCGCGCGTCCTGGCGCAGGCGCGCGAGCTTGACGGCCAGGCGCACCGGTAGTTCGTAGGCTTCGTAGCGCTTGCGAAACGCCGGGTTTTTGAGGTCTTCCTTGAGCCGGTCCTTGAAACGCCGTGTTTTTTGCCGCATGACTTTAGTCCTCCGGCGGACGGCGGGCGATCCAGTCCGCCATGCGCCGCTCGGCCCGCCCAATTTCCTCTTGGGGGACCGCCGGGGTTTTCTTCACGAAGCCGGAGGTCATGACGATGCTCCTGCCCTGGAAGAAATAGAGGAGGCGGCAGTGGCGCTTGCCGTAAGGGACGCGCAGCTCGCGGATTTTTCCGCGCAGGACGTCCGCGTAAGGCCGCGGCAGGTCGGGGCCGTGCTCTTGAAGCTGCTCCATGAACCGTTCAATTTTCGCCCTCGGCCGCTCCTCCAAGGAATCCAGAAACTCGTCCACCGGGCTTTCGCCGCGCGGCGAAAGATAGAAGACGATTTCGTAGGGGGCGGTCCCTGGAGTATACATCGAATTAGTTGTTTTATCAAGTCGTGCGTCCATGCTTAGTCTACGACTTGCCCCGCGCGAAAGTTCCGCCGCCAAGAGTCCGGCGCCCACTTGAAATCGGGGCGATTGCCGCGCATAATGGGGCTCTATGCCGCAGACCCCAAATCCCGCGCCCCAGAAGCGCTGCGCCGGGCCGCAACAGCATTCCCCGATGCGGCCCGGTGCTGCTTGCCTTCCGGCTCGCGGCGCCGCCAAGGACGACTCCCACCCGCAGGTGCGCTACTGGGCCAAGGCGAGCGGCACGCTTTATTGGGTGGCGGCCATTCTGGGCGTCGCCTGCATCCTAGACACCCTGCATCAAAGTTTTTCTCAAGGCCTGTGGCTGCCTTTCGAGCCGCTCTACTACCTGTATTTCCCGGTGCTCACGGCCTACGCGGCCGCGCGGGACCGGGAAAAGCGGGTGCGCCGCGCGCAGGCCTACGAGAAGCGCATGGGGGAGTTCTTCCTCGGGGCCTGGATCGGCGTGGTGATTTTGATTTGGCTGCGGCAGATGATGCACTACGCCGCGTCCATTCCGCCCACCCTGAAGCCGACGCTGGCGGTGGTTTTAAGCGTCTTCGCGGGCGTCAAAATCGCGGGCGCGGTGTGGCCCATCGTGCCCTTTGATCCGGACGACCCGAACGACCCGGACGCCCCGCCGCAGCCGGCGCCGGAGCCGCAACCGGGGCCTGCCCCCGATCCGCCGTCTGATTTAGCCGCGCAAATCCGCCAAGCCTGCCAGGCCGCCGGAACCTTCACCGCGCAGGATATGGCCGCGCGCTTCGGTCTTTCCGTCCCGACGGCCCGGGGTTATATCATCCAGTTGATTATCCAAGGCGTGGTTCTCAAGCTGGGGCACGACCACTTCCGCTGGAAGGGATAGCATATATACCCCCCCCTATATACCTCATATGGGGGGGTATATATGGATAGCCAATTGCCTATCTATATTGCGCTATTTCATATATACCCCCGGGGTATAGGGTATATATGGGGGTATTGATAGGGGTATATATGGGTATAGGTATACGGGGGGTATAGGGGCTCCCAGGACGATTTGTTATCATAGACAGCGCTATTTTAATGGCCAGCGCGTTCTTGTCGGAAAAAACACCCATTCTCCTGGCAGCTACGGCCCTTCTCAGCGCCAGCGGCTCAGCGCTTCTGGCGCGCTACGGCAATTCAGTAGGCATTTTCGACGTTCCCAATCAGCGCAGCTCCCACGCCATCCCCACGCCGCGGACGGGCGGAATCGGAATGTTCGCCGCGCTGGCGCTGGCGGCCTTGGCCGCTTGGTTTTGGAGCGGGCTTCGGCCGCCTCCGCGGCAAGAAGAGTGGCTCTGCGCCGTCGGCGCGGCTTTTTTTCTGCTCGGGCTTTGCGAGGACATCCTTCAGCTTTCCGAAAAGCTCCGGCTGATCATTCAAACGCTATTGGCCTTGACGGCGGCATTTTTCGGGCCGCGAATCGCCTCCGCGGCGCTCCCCGGCGCGTCAATCGCGCTTGCGCCGCCGGCGGCCGCGGCCCTGACCGCATTCTGGTACGTCGGCTTCGTCAATATATTTAATTTCCTGGACGGCCTAGACGGCTACGCGGCGGGAGAAGCCCTCTGCGCCGGCGTTTTCATCGCCGCGCTTTCCGGTTCCGCCCGGCCGCTTTTCATCTCGGCCGCGGCGGCGGGTTTTCTTATTTTCAACTTCAAGCCCGCGCGCCTGTTCATGGGGGACGGCGGCAGCTATTTTTTGGGCTTTCTGCTCGCGGCTTCCTGCGTGGCCGGTTCGCAGGAAAGCGGCGTTCCCTTCGCGGCCTTCCTTTTGGTCCTGGGCTCCTTTATCGTCGACTCCGCCGTAACGCTGGCCAAGCGCATCGCCCGGGGCGAGCCCTGGATGAAGGCGCATCGTTCGCATTACTATCAACGGCTCACGGACTTGGGCTTTGGCCACGCGCGGATTGCGCTGATGAACATGGGTCTGACGGCGCTTTTAGGCATCAGCGCGCTGGCTTACATCCGCGGCGGAGCATGTTTTAAATGGCTCGTTCTCATCGGCTGGGCGGCGGCTTTCGCCGGCCTCGTCGGGCTTATCGAAAGGGCCTTCCGGATCAAGGCCGCAAAATTTTGATAAAATGACGCGATTCCCATGGAACAGGCCGTACCCAAGTTTCGGCGCCTTTTTGTCGTCTGCCTTGACGTTTCGATCGTTTCGGCCAGCCTGATCCTGGCCTTCCTGTTCCGATTCGGGCTCCACGGCATGGCTCCGGAATGGCCTCTGTGC
>JAGWJU010000107.1 GCA_028865585.1 Elusimicrobiota bacterium
GCGTAAATTCGGTGCGCCAGAACGTCGTCGAATCCGTGGCGCAGAAAAACATCCTGCGGATGGCGCTGAGCCAAAGCGGAGAATGTCTCGGCCAACCCAGAGTCGCCGTCGCCCAATATCGCCAACTGGCAGCGGCCAAGCCTCGAATCCACGGCCGCGGCGGCCAAGTCAAGGCCTTTCTGATAGTCGAAACGGGAGATCACGGCGATCAGGGGCTTGGCCGGCTCATCGCGCAATCCGCACTCGGCGCGCACGGCCTTTTTACACGCCGTCTTGCCCGCGGCCGCGTCGCGCGGCCCGAAGCGCCGGGGAATGCGCGTATCCGTCTCCGGATTCCAGAAATCGACGTCAAGGCCGTTGAGAACTCCCGAGAGAGCGTCTCGGCGCTTGGAAAGCAGCCCTTCCATCCCGAAGCCCCGATCGGCCGACTCCCTGATTTCTCGGGCATAGGCGGGGCTCACCGTCGTCAGTCTGTCCGCGAAGGCGATGCCGGCCTTCAAGAAGCTCGTCTTCCCGTAAAACTCCAGCATTTCTGAATTAAAATCCGCCGGACCGAACCCGGCCAGCGACGCGGCCTCGCGGGGAAAGTTGCCTTGATAAGCCATGTTATGGATAGTCATGACGCTGGCCGCGCCGGAAAAGAACGGATCGCCTTCATAGTGGCGCTTAAGATAGGCCGGGATCAGCCCCGCCTGCCAGTCATGGACGTGGACGACGTCCGGACGGAAATCCAACGCCTTGGCGCCCTCCAAGACGGCGCGGCAGAAGACGATGAACCGCAGATCGTTGTCCGGGTAATCCCGGCCGGCGGAATTATAAAGCCCATCGCGATCGTAGAGCGCCGGGTCATCGATCAGGCAAAGCCGCAGTGAACCCGCCCCTTTAACGGACGGAGCGAGCAAAGCGGACGCGACGGCCACGCCGCGGCTTTGCCCGCCGGCTGGAACGCTAATGGAGACGCGTTCAAGCCGTGCGGGAACGTTCTTGAGGCCGCGGTACTTAGGAAGGAAGAGGCAGACCTCGTGGCCCTGCGTCGAAAGCTTGCGGGCCAGCGTCCCGACCACGTCGGCGAGCCCCCCCGTCTTGCAGTAAGGGACCGCTTCGCCCGCGGCCAGGACAATCTTCATCCCGCGGCCTTAGTCGTGCTCCTGAGGCTCCGAGGGCGTCTCATCCGAAACGGCCGCGGCTTCGGGCGCGGGCTGCGCGACCGCGAAGCTCTCCAGGGGGGGCAATTCCTCAAGGCTCTTAAGCCCGAAATGCCGCAGGAAATCCGTGGTCGTACCGTACATCAGCGGACGGCCCACGGTCTCCTTGCGTCCGACCACCTTGACCAGGCGCTTTTCCAGCAGGGTTTCCAGCGCCGCAATGACGTCCACGCCGCGGATTTCCTCGATTTCAGCGCGGGTCAGGGGCTGCTTGTAGGCGACGATGGAAAGCGTCTCGTGCGCGGCCCGGGAAAGCCTCATGGTCATGCGGTCCGCGAAAAGCTTTCTGACGTGCGCGGCGAATTCCGGTCGCGTCGCCATCTGGTAGCCGCCCGCCACCTCGGCCAGCATGACGGAGGAGTTCTTCTCGTCCAATTCCGACTTGATTTCAGCCACGAGATCCGAAACCAGCTCCGCGTCCTTAATCCCGGCGCACTGGCAGAGCTTGGCGACGGGAAGGGGATGCTCGGTAATGAAAAGCAGGCACTCGATGATTTTCCTGACGGCCCCGCGATCTTGGGCCGGCGTCTCTTCGGTTTTTTCCTCAGCGGGCGACATCGGCGACCTCCTCCCTCTTATAGATCGAAACGGCGGAAAACGGCTCGTCCTGGCGGATAAAGACCTTCTGGAGCTTGACCAGCTCCAGAAGAGCCAGGAAGCAGCTCAAGATGCCCCGGCGCTTGGTTTCGTCCCCAAAAATCTCCTGCAGCGTGGCCCGGCGGTTCCTGTCGATAAGCGCGAGAATTTTGGCCATCTTCTCCTCGATGGGAAACTCCTCGCCCGCGATTTCGCGGCTCTTGTCCGGGCAGCGATCAAGGATATCCTTCAAGGACTCCAGCAGATCGAAGATGCCGATGCTGAGCGTCTTCTGCGAGTCGTCGAAACGCGGCGCGCCGCGGTAAAAGACGTCCTTGGATTTCTCCGCGGAGGCCTCCAGGAACTTGGCCGCCTCCTTGAACTTCTGGTACTCCATGAGCCGCGCCATGAGCTCGGCGCGCGGGTCGGGCCCCTCCTCCTCGGAGGCGGCGCCCTCCTCGTCCCGGCTGGGCAGAAGAGACTTGGCCTTGACGGCCATGAGCGTCGCCGCCATGACCAGGAAATCTCCGGCCGTCTCCAGATTCAAATCCTTCATGATCTCGAGATAGGACAGGTACTCGCCGGTAATGCGGGCGATGGGGATGTTGGTGATGTCGAGATCGTCCTTCTTAATGAGGAAGAGCAGCAAATCAAGCGGCCCTTCGAACATCTCCAAGTGGACTTCGTAAGCCATTAAGCGATCCTCATGGCACGGCGCACCTCCGCCATCGTTTCCCGCGCAACGGCGCGGGCTTTCTTGGCGCCCTCCGCCAAAATGCCTTCCACCAGACCCTCTTGCGCCGCGAAAGTTTCCCGTGCCGCGCGAAACCGTGAGAACTCCGGTTCCATTTCGGCCAGCGAATCCTTTTTGCAGGCCACGCAGCCGATTTTGCCCGCGCGGCACTCCTCGCCGCGGCGCCGCACGAATTCGCCGTCCGCATAGAGCTTGTGCAAAGCGAAAACCGTGCATCCCGGCGGATTCTCGGGGCAAGGCTCGGGATGGCCGGGGCTGTCGGCCCGAATCTTCGTCGGATCGGTGTAGGCCGCCATCACCTTTTTCTTGAGCGATTCCTGCGTTTCATCAAGATTGATCGCGTTGTCGTAAGACTTGGACATCTTCCGACCATCTAAGCCCGGCACCTTGGGTGTCGGAGTCAAGAGGGGCTGCGGTTCTATCAGGACCTTAGTGAAACGCTTATTAAAGCGCCGGACAATTTCACGCGATAATTCCAAATGAGGCAACTGATCCTGGCCCACCGGCACTTTAGCTCCATGATACATGGCAATGTCCGCGGCTTGCAATAGTGGATAGCCAAGAAGCCCTTGTGTCCTGACATTCTTATCCACGCTTTCTTCAATTTCATCCGCAGACAAAAAGCCGCCTTTCTTCATTTCTTTTGGGTCATTCGCAATTTTGCTTACTCGATCCTTAAAAAGTTCTTTTAGAGTTTCTTTATAGGATGGATTGTTCAGCAATAAAGGCAGCGGCGTCACCATTCCGAGGATCAACGCCAATTCCGCATGCTCGGGAACGTCCGACTGCTTGAATATTACGCACTTCTTCGGGTCCAGCCCCGCCGCGAGCCAATCAAGCACCATTTCACGCGAGTTTTCCTTGAGCTTAGAGGTATCCTCATAGCCCGTGGTCAGCATGTGCCAATCGGCCACGAAGAAATAGCAAGAGTGCGCCTCCGAAAGCGCGGTCCAGTTCTTAAGCACGCCCCAATAATGGCCCAGATGCAGCCGCCCCGTCGGCCGCATGCCGGAGACCACGATTTCCTGCTTGCCGGTCATAACGGCTCATCTTACCCTTTTTACGACGGGGAAATCCAATCCATTGACAGCCGTCGCGCGTTCTGTTATAAAATCATGTTCCCCAATGTGCACGCTAATAAAACGGACCCGTCATGCCTGAGCCCTTGCATAGGAAATGGCGCGAACGTCTCAATCGCAAATTCACGTTCGTCGTCATTCCCCATTCCAAGTGGAAGCCTTGGCGCGTCGAGTGCACCACCGCCTTCCTAGTTTTCGGCATCCTGCTTTGGTCCGGCATCACCATCTGGGCTGGTTTCGTCTGCGGACGCAACACTGACTATTGGATCACCAAGGCGGACAACAAGGTCATGGCCGTCCAGCTCGCGCGCATTTCCGACGAGATGAACAAGTCCTGGCGCGTTCTGGCCGAGGCGAGCGCCACCGACGCCCGCATGCGCTCGTTCCTGGGCATGGCGGCGCGCGACGACGACTCCGGCGTAGGCGGGCCCACCGCGGCCGACGCCCTGCGCATCCAGCGCATGCTGCTGGGGCAGAGCCCCATGAACCAAGTCTCCTGGCACAAGCAGATCGAGGCCATTCGGGAAGAGTCCTACAAGCGCTTGGCCAGCTTCCAGGAAATCGCCTGGGCGATCAGCAACCGCAGGAACCGCTATCAAGCGACGCCGGACATGTGGCCGACGGAAGGGCACATCACCTCGCCCTTCGGCTACCGCATCAACCCGATGCGCCCGGTCAACGACGTCGGCCTGACCGAGTTCCATCCGGGCGTCGACATCGCCAACGCGCCCAACACCCCGGTCTACGCGACGGCCGACGGGACCGTCCGCTACGCCGGCTGGTCGCACGGCTACGGCGAGATGATTCTCATCGACAACGGCTACGGCATTTCCACGGTCTACGGGCATAACGCCAAGCTCCTGATCAAGACCGGCGATCACGTCTGGCGCGGCCAAGTCATTTCCCTCATGGGCACGACCGGCCGCTCGACCGGCCCCCATCTGCACTACGAAATCCGGATTAACGGCGCGCCCGTCAATCCCATGAAATTCCTTAAAGTGCGCCCGCAGGAAACCGCCGTCTCTCCCCTGGGAGACGCGTTTGACTCCGGCGCCGAGGAGCCTTGATGACTCTGCTGAAAAAAGGCGCCGGGGCTTCCTCCGGCCGCGAAGGACTCACCATCATCTCCGAGGAGGCCTCGTTCCACGGCGTCCTGGCGGTCAAGGGCTCCCTGCGCGTGGACGGGGCGGTCGAGGGCGACATCTCGGACGCCGTCGCGGTTTCGGTGGGCAAGGCCGGCCGGGTTAAGGGGAACATCGCCGCAGAAACCCTCTCCGTGGCGGGAGAAATCGACGGGAACGTCATCGCATCCAGTTCGATTGAAATCCTGGCCGGAGGGCGCCTGCGCGGCGACATCCGGACCGCCAACCTTAAAATCGAGGAAGGAGCCCTGTTCGACGGGAATTGCGCCATGGGAGACACCGGCTCCGGGCGCGCCGCCGAACGCAAAGCTAGGGACCTGCCTCTGCCCGAGAC
>JAGWJU010000108.1 GCA_028865585.1 Elusimicrobiota bacterium
CGGACGCGTCACCAAGCTCGTTTTAAGCCATCATCCCTTCGATTTGTCCGGCTGGGAGGGCGCGCTCTATCCTTTTGCTTTCGCCAGTTCCGCCCACCATTCCATCGCCAGGGAAATCCACACGGCGCCGCCCGCGCGGCAAACCTTCCAGGCTGGGCAGGCCCCTTATAACGGCTTTTCCGTCTGCACGTTCCGGGCCCAGGTGGAAGGCTGGCACCCCAAGGATATTCCCGCCCCCTACGCCCATTACAACGCCGACTGCGACGAGGCCATGTTTTTCTCCAACACGGCCTACGGAGCGCGGCGCGGCGTCATCGAGCCCGGCTCTCTGACCTTCCACCCCGGGGCTCTGCCTCACAGCCCGCAAGGCAACGCCGCCCTGGAATCCCGAAAGGCGCGCGGCAAAATTTCCTCCTACTTGGCGGTGATGCTGGACACCTATTTTGAAAGCCTGCAACCGACGAAAGACGCGCTCGCGGTCAGCGACAAAGCTTACGCGCTGAGCTGGCACCGAATGGCGAAAACCGCACGCTCGGAGACGGCCTCGGCTTAAAATTCCATGAACCTGGACCCGCGAACCCTGAGCGCACGCGAGCGCTACGCCCTGCTGATTCAAACCATCGTGCCCCGGCCCATCGCCTGGGTTTCCACCATCGACGCCCAGGGCGCCTTAAACTTGGCCCCGTTCAGCTTTTTTACGGGCATCGCGGCCGAGCCCATGAGCGTGTGCTTCGCCCCGGTCAACAACCGGCACGGCGCGGAAAAAGACACCCTCATCAACGTGCGGCAGACAGGTGAATTCGTGGTCAACTCCGTCAGCGAGGAGAACGCCGCGCGCATGAACGAGACCTCGGCCGAATATCCCTACGGGGTCAACGAATTCGAAAAAGCGGGCCTCACGCCCGAACCCAGCGTGGCGGTCAAGCCGCCGCGCGTCAAGGAATCTCCCATTCAAATGGAGTGCCGCCTTCTGCAAATCGTGACGCTGAGCTCCGGCCCCCTCGGCGGACACTTGGTCATCGGAGAAGTCGTCCATTTTCATGCGGCCGAGCCTCCGTGGGACGGCGAAACCCTGCGGCGCGAGGATTTCAAAGCCATCGGCCGCATGGGCGGCGCGTGGTACGCCCGAACCAGCGACTGCTTTGAAATGAGGCGGCCGGAGGGTCCGCGATGAAAAAGCCGTTCCAGAATCTCGTCGTCGATCACATGACTTTCCTCGTCGAGCCGCGCTTCTACAAGGTCGCCTACGCCTTGTTCCGGATCGTTTTCGGCGTCGATTCCGGCGACATCCTCTACGAGAAGCGGAGCCGCTGGCCCGGAGCCTCAAAAGAGGAGTCCATGACATTCGCCGCCCGCATCGGCGAAGCCGAAAAAACGCGCGGCCTTGGGCAGAGCATCATCGCCGTCGTGCAGCCCAGCGAGCCTAGGGGTCAGAAGTCCCACGTGCGGGACATGCTCAAGAACCGGGGCGGCAGCGCTCATTGGCAGCACATCGCCCTGCGCACGCCGGACTTGCTGGCTTTTCATCGTCACGCCGCGGAGCGAGGCGTCAACTTCATCACGCCCATCCTGAAGGACGCCGAGGAGGACCTCATCCAGGTCTTCAGCGGCGAGTGGATTCTCCCAGGACGAGCGCCGTCCGGGATCTTCTTCGAGTTCGTCCAGCGCAGCCCCGGGCGAGGTCTTCTTCAAAAATTGGCGGCGGCTAACCGCCAGTCCTGGTTCCGGGACAAGACCTTTCTGGGCCTCTACCAGGAAAAAGAAGCCGAATACCGAAGAGGCAAGGTCGTCCCGTTCATCGATCCGAAGCTCTTCTTTATCATCGAGAGAATTCTCGCGTCAAAGCCGTTGTGGAGCATCTCCCAGGGCGATTTGGCCCGAGTCGAGCGGGAAATGAAGCGCTTCGCCGGCCAGCGACGCCGCGGGAATTAAGCCATGGAAGAACACGATCCCGAGCAGACGCCATCACCCAAGCGCCGCACCGGCGCTCCCATCGCCCTGGCCGCCGCCGCCGTGGCCGCCGCCGTATCCTTGGGCGTCTATTACCGCTACAACCAGGAGATGCGCAAATCCTCTACGACTAATCTGAGCGGATTCGACATCGCCCGAAGCCAGATGCCCGCCGCGAATCAGCCGTCGTCGCCCTCTCCCTCGGCCGAAACGCCTCCTCAGCCGGCCAGCGGCGGATTGTCCCTAGTTCGGGGCGGATTCCAGCCGTCCCCGCAGAATGCCGCGAGTTCTCCCTCCGAGCAGGCGGACAAAGAGCTTGCGGCCGCCTGCCGCGCCCATGAGGGCGAGGTGAGAGCCTTGGCCATCGCCTACACCAAAAAATACCCGATCATCGCCCAATACGGCCGGGACTGGATGAGTTATCCGGATTTGCGGAAGCTCGGCTACGATTACATGAACAACCACGATCCCGTCGCCTTCATCAGGGGCGTCGCGGCCTCCCCCAACTTCCGCATCCTGGTGCGCAAATACGCCGGCCAGCCCGCCATCCGGTCTTTCGCCATGGACGTCGTCACTCACGCGCCCGCCGACGTCCTTTCCGCCGCGTCCGCCTATCTAAACAACAACCAAAACATGACGTCTCTTGCCAACACGATTCTGACGGCTTTAGGGCTTCCCGCAGGACTTATCGGCACGAGCAGTTCCGGCGCGCCTCGAATCGACGCCGGGGCGATGATTCAATCCGTTCTCAACAACCCGCCCAGCCAGCAACAACAAAGCGGCACACCGACCCTGTCGCAACCCTAAATCCAGGGCGCCCGCCCCAACTATTGATTCGCCGGGCACTGCCCGTTGGCCGGCATGTTCGGGTTTGAACTGCAGGTCCATTGGCAGTTCGTCTGGCTTTGGCAGGCAACCGTGTGCTCCTGCGTGCACTGATTGATGATGGACTGGGGCGGGGTCGAAGAGGATGGGGGCGGCGGGCAAAAGCTGCCCCCCTGACTGCACCCCCCGGAGCAGCCCGCAATTCCGCTCGTCATCCCCATGCAGGCGCTGCCCAAAAGAAACAAAAACGTGCTGCCCATTAAAAGCCTTTTCTTTAGGTTCATAAATCTCCCTTCCTATCCATAATTATTAGTTTATAGCCGCTCACTCTGATTGTCAATCCTCACCGCCGCTTTTATCCGACTTTTTACCGCAGCGCCCGCGCTTATAGGTTCTTCAAAAATTTGTCCGCCACGTAGCGCGGCAGCCAAAAAAGATTGACAATGGATGAATAGTGGCCGAAAGGAACCCAAACTTGGCGGCTGTCCGGGAATGCGTACTTGAGCTTGCGCGCGTAGGCCCGCGGAATGATGTGGTCGAACCACCCGTTCATCAAGAAGACCTTCTTGCCCTTATTTCGCGCTCGGTAATCGATAGGATCGAGTCCCGGCCACGCCTTGGCCATCTCCTGGGGAGTCACTTTGAGCTTGCGGATGAACGCCCGGGTCATGGCGCTGTGTTCGACTAAATGCGGGAAATCCGCCCCACCCAAAAGGAACACGGCGTAGCTGGGCGTCGAGTCCACGGAATAAGTTGCGGCGCCCACGAGGGATCCCAGGCTGATGCCGAAAATCCCGATGCGGCGCGGATCCACGGCGGGGTTTCCCCGAATCCAGGCCAAGGTCCGGCGGGCATCCAAGACTGATTCGCGGAAATTAAAAGCCAGTTCATGGGCGCTATGGGCCAAAAACACCTGCCCGCTGGGAACCAGCGGCGCCGGAACCCGGTGGAACTGATAGGGCATCTCAATCCACATCACCGCGAAGCCGTCCTTGCGGAACCGTTTCATAAACTGGTTCTCAATCCAGATATTCGGCTCGGCCATCCCCGGCAGAACCAGGATGCACGGATAGCGTTTGCCGGCCGGGCCGTTGGGAGCGAAGAAATGCCCCCAGACCGTGTTATTGGGCTTGAACAGGCTTTTGAGCGCCGTGGGATACTTGACGAGATATTCCGTATCTCGGGCCCCGCGATTGACCATCGTAACGGTCGCGGGGAAAGGCTTATTCGAATAATTGAGCGGACCGGCCCAGAGCCGCCCGCTCATTCCTCCCGCCGCAACAAGAATGAGGAGCAACCGCATCCTCAAAATCCTACTACGAATGACAGGGCCGTTTGGTAGACGTTAAGTCGACCCAGGGAATTAGGCAGGCTCGCGAGCACAGACCCCTGCTCGGAACTGGCGTTGCCCACGTGGTAAACGTTGCCGTCTGTGGCGCGGCCCAAAACCCAGTAGGACCACTCCAGCTTAACCCAAAAATGATCAGAAACCTGGTAATTCAACGCGGCGGTATATTTGTCCATCTGGGTGGTGACGCGCGGCCCCGCCGAATTGAGCGCATCAAGGGAGGAATACTGCGTGCCATTGGCGTATTGATTGAAGAACAAGTCCAACGCCGGCCCGTGCCGCCACATTTGGTTGACAACCAAAATCCCAGTCAATCGCTTGCCGAACGGCGGCGTCCTCATCACCGGAAATGCCGCCTGCACATAATAGCCCTGGTTAATCTCATAATCCTGGCCGAGCTGCACGGTCGTTTGGGCGTCATTTTGATGCGCCCCGCTTAAAAACGGCGTTTCTACCGGTGCCAAGAATTGATTCAGGCTGTAAACGTACTCGCCGGCAAATTTGATCCCTTTATAGTCGAACGTCAAATCGGCGTCATACATCTGGTAGTTCAGGTTCTGCTCCAGGTTGTATTCGCCCCCCATCGCGGACAGCCCCAGATTGACGCCGTTCAAATTTGAAACGCTTTCAGGAATCGGCCAAGGCAGACGCAAATCGCCCAGGGCGAAGACCACGCGCGCTCCGGGAGATTTTGAGTTGTTGTTGTCCGCCAAATTGTTGTCCTGATGGCCGAAGTCGATGTTCGTGCCGTCGCCCGGGATGGGCGGTACGCCCAAATTATCGGTATTGGGAAAAGTGCGCAGCCGGTTGCTCTCCTCCCCTAGGCCGTTGACCACGAAAAACGTGATTTCATCTGGAATCCACGGCTTATCGATGGGCGGATAATAACTGATTCGTCCGCCTAGGTCGGTGTACCCAACGGTCAAAGGCGGACGCGGAGAATTGAGGCGAACCACCAAGTCCAAGC
>JAGWJU010000109.1 GCA_028865585.1 Elusimicrobiota bacterium
CTGGCGGCGTCGAGAACGCGGGCTTTCAGGGCTTAGCTGAGGATTTGGACCTTCGGGCGAGGGTGGAGGCTTCGCTCAAGAGTTCGGGGAGTGCTGGGACTCGAAGAAAGGCCAGTAAGAACGAAAAAACGCTTCGGCGGGCGCGGAGTTGGCTTCTGTTTCCGGAAGCGAAAGCCATTCCGACTCTAGTCGTTCGAGCCAGGATGCGGATTCTGGGAATTTGGCGCGGTAGCGGCCGAGGACGGCGTCGGCGTCCTGCGCGTCCAAAGGCAGGCCGTCGTCTAGATAAAGCCGAGGGGCCAGCATGCGGGTTAAAAGGAAAAAAATCCTATAGGCATTGTGTCCGGCCTTGGAATCGAGTGCCAGGACCCGGGCGGAAAGGCCAAGCGCTGCGGCCGTCTGGCGGGCCAGCATGCGCATATCTTCCGGGCCGGGTGCGGACAGCCTGCTCGTGTCGATATTCCACTGGAGGCGGTAATACTGGGCCCAGATCTGGTGCCTGCGGCTGTGCTTGAGAAGCCATATCTTGCGCGGGTCGCCCGCGGGGCCGAGGCCATGCGCCAGGAACGGCGAATCGAGGAACGGGCTGTAGAGCAGGCCTTGCAGAATGTTGTAGGTGAGCGCCCATCCGGGGGCGGAAAAGGCGTTTTCGCGCAGGTGCCAGCGATCCATCCTGGCGGCCAGGACCTCAAAATGCTCGGGCGTCGGCGGATGATCCAGAACGACGAACCAGCGGAACAGGTTGTCCATGAAGAAGCCGCAGCCGCCGGGGATGTGAAGAGCCGCCAGCGTCCGCATGCGGCGGCTCCAGAGGGCGAAGTGCGGGTCGGGTGAGTCGGCCAAGTTGTACCATTCCGTGGCGTTCGGGGACTCAACTTCGTGTCTGACTTGGTGCTCATCTGAAAAATATCGTCCGCACGCGTCGTCCGCGAAGTTCATGGCTTCAAGCAGAAGGCGGCGCGCCTGATTCCTGTCGATTGCGTCGGGCCGTCGCAGAATTTCGGCCGATTCGGGCGCGACGCCGGAACCCATTTCGGACAGGAACGCTTGGCGGCCGGGAACCTCCAGCGCTCCCTGCGCGGCCGCCCGCTCGTGGCGGAAAATATCGATGAAGAACTTGGAAACTTTAAATCCGAACTCGGGGGGTTCTTTTTTCCCGGCGGCCTCAAAATAGGTTTGCGCCAAGGATAAATAAGCGGCCAAAGCCTCCTGGAGGTGGAAAAGCTTGAGGGTCGACGCGTTTTCCTCGGGCACGAGGCCCAAGGCGGGCTTGCCGCCGAGAGGGCGCCAGCCCGGCATTTCGCGCGCCCGCCATCCTCCGCGGCGAGCGTAATCCCGGATTTCGAGCGGATTCGTGATCTGTAGTTCGCCGAAAAAAGGGAAAACGCGCTTGAAGCGGCTGTAAAGTCGCCAGAACTTTTGAGCCGTTTCGGTTTTGTCGCTCGTGCCGTCATCCAGGATCGCGATGAGATCAACGTCGCTGATTCCGGGGGTCCAGTCTTGGCGGGCCATCCCGCGGCGGAGATAAAGGCTGGCGCGGTTTCCAAAGCGCAGGCGGACGGCCGCCGAAAAAAGAGCGACGGCGCCCAGGTAAATGGACCGGTAGAGGCTCAGCCAAACCCGCCGGTTCCGGGTCCGAATGACCCGGGCGCGAAGCGCGGCGATAAGACGGGAGAGGCGTTCCCTAGCCATTGGGCGTTTGAGACGGCATAAAATAGTATACTTATCTCTCTTGGAGATAAAACGGAGTCCGACTTCCAAAATGAAGCGCGCGCCTCTTGCCAGCTTGGTCATTCTCTGCCATAACGACGGGAATTACCTGAAGGAGTGCCTGCGGAGCGTCTCCCGCCATACCGGGATCTCCTATGAAGTCATCATCGTGGACAACGCCAGCGTCGGCGCGTCCGCCAAGTACGTCAAGAGCCTCGCTCGGCGTCCGGGCTTCACCGTGATCCGGAACAAGGAAAACCTTTATTTCGCGGGCGGCAACAACCAGGGAATCGAGGCGGCGCGCGGCAAGTACGTCGTCCTCTTGAACGCCGACGCCGTGGTCGGCCCGGGATGGCTGGAACTCATGATCCGTTGCGCCGAGCGCGACAAGAAAGCGGGCTTGGTCGCCCCCCGCACCAACGGCGCCACGAGCGTTCAACTGGTCGACAAACCCGGCTACGCGTCCGTCGCAAAATTTCCTGCCTTCGCTCGGCAATGGGCGCGGCGCCATCGCGGCAAGAGCTTCGCGGCGCACCGTCTCATCGCGTTTTGTCTTCTGATCAAGCGCGAGGTCATCGAACGGATCGGCCTCCTGGACGAGCGCTTCGGGCCCGGCGGCTACGAGGACTACGATTATTGCCTGCGGGCCCAGCAGGCGGGCTACAAGACGGTCGTGGCCCAGGACGTGTTCGTCCACCATTACGGCGGCAAGGGCTACTCCAATATGGACTACGATCACCACCGCCGCATCAACCGCGAGCTTCTGGCCCGCAAGTGGGCGCGCCAGGCGTTTCACGTCCTCGACGACATGGACAGCGTGCGAATGTCTTCGGCGCGCCAGACGGCCGGCGCTGCGCAGGGGTAGCGCCGGCCATGCCTTTGCGCCGGGACGCGCAAAACTCACCGGCGACGGTCTTCGCCAAAGACAAGATTTACGGGCACATGGACCGGGTCCGCGAGTGGGTCGAGAGCGGTCTTTCCCGGCCGGTCACCATCGAGATGGACCTCACCAACTTGTGCAATCAAAAGTGCCCGCATTGCTTCGGATACGCGCCCGAGCGGGACGCGGCGCGCATGCACCTGGAGGAAGCCAAGCGGATCATTTCCGAAATCAAGGACGTGGGCGCGCGGGGACTGACGTTCACCGGGGGAGGGGACCCGCTCGTAAGCCCGATTTGCCTGCCCTGCGTGGAGCACGCCCGGACATTAGGCCTGGACGTGGGCTTCATCACCAACGCGCAGGCCCTGACCGAGACGCATGCGCGGACCTTGCTGGCGAACTGCCAATGGCTGCGGGTGAGCATCGACGCGGCCACTCCAGAGGTCTTTATGAAGACGCACGGGATGGACGAGAAAATGTTCCGGAAGGTTTTGGACAACGTGAAGCTTTTGGCGCGCTTGAAGCGCGAAACGGGCTCCTCCTGCACTTTGGGCGTCGGCTTCTTGACCAGCCCGGAAACCAAGAAGGACATCTACGCTTTCGCCGAGTTGGGCCGGGGTTTGGGCGTCGATTACGCCCAGTATCGGCCGCTTCTGCGCCGCCACGGGTTCGCGGACGTGGATTACTCCGATGCGGAAATTCTCTCCGAAATGCGCCGCGCCGCGGCTTTGTCGACTTCCGATTATCGCGTGGTTTCGTCCGAACATAAGTATGAGCTGATCGCCAGCGGAGAGATCGAGCGGGACTACAAGAAGTGCTACGGCCAGCACTTCGCGGCGGTGGTCTCCGCGGACAAGAAGATGTATGTCTGCTGCCACATGCGCGGCGTGGAGAAGTACTGCCTGGGCGACTTGTCCAAGCAGAGCATGCGGGAGATATGGTCCTCCGAACATCGGCGCAAGGTGGCGGACAGCGTCGACTTCAAGGATTGCCCGCCGCTGTGCCGTTGCGACTCCTTCAACACCATCATTTGGAAAATAAAGGAAGAAGGCGCGCCCGCGGAGGCGGATCCGAAGCCGCGCGCTCATCCGAATTTCATTTGAACCGGAAACCGCGGACAAAATCGTCTCCGTCCGATCCGGCGGGGGTCCGCGTCATTGTTCCCGCCCCGGCAAAGAACTCGCGAGGATTGTTCGCCCGCGAGCTTAAAAAATTTATTCACGCCCTTCCGGGACCCGTGGACGAGATTCGGGTGGACGGAAATCGTGAGGGATTGTCCGGCCTTTCCGTCGCGGGCCTGCGCGACCGGACGCTCATCGCGGTCGAACATCCCATGACGCAGCCCGCCTTGTTCCATTTGGCTTACGATTCCCCGTTCCTTCCCCTGATCGTGGCGCGGCTTGGCCGCGAACGGCACGACGACTCTTTTTCAGGGCATTGGCTCCCCAATTGGTTCGGGACTCCTCCGGTCTGGGCGGAGGAGTTGTGGGATTTTTCCCGGAGCTTCGAGGCCGAAGATCAGTTCCGCCTGCTGCCCCGCCGGATTTTTTCAAAAATAAAGATTGAGCGCGGCTTTATCGCTGAGCGCCTCGGCGAAACCCGAAGAATGAGGCGCGTTTCCTCCCGGAGCGGCTTGGCCAGCATTATCATTCCCTGCTGGAACGGCCTTTCTTACATGCGGGAGTGTTTGGGCTCGGTTCTGCGAAGGACCGAGGGGCCCTACGAAATCATCATCGTCGACAATGGATCCACGGACGGCACGGCGGCGTATGTGCGCTCATTGAAAAAAAGACAAATCAGGATCATAAGAAACCCGAGCAACCGCGGATTCCCCACCGCCGTCAACCAGGGAATGAAAGCGGCAAAGGGCGACTATTTCGTGTGGCTCAATAATGACACGGTGGTGACCGACGGCTGGCTGGGGCGCATGACCGGCTGGGCGGCGCGTTCGCCGAGGGTGGGAGCGGTCGGCCCCTCTTCCAATGCCCCGGGAGTGTCTTTTCAACTCGTGGATGGAGCGCCCAAGGCCGGCAAAATCCAAGGCTTCGCCCGGGCCATTTCCGAGATGAATGCCGGTCGCAGCGTTTGGGTCCCGCTCATCACGGGATTTTGCTTCCTGGTCAAAAGAGAGGCCGTCGACCGCATCGGCTTTCTGGATGAACGCTTTGGCTTGGGTATCTATGAGGACTATGATTACTGCATGAGGCTGCGCCAAGCCGGTTACGGGATTCTAATGGCGCAGGATGTCTTTATCCACCATTCTTGGCACAGGACTTTCAAACACAACGGGGTTGATAGTCTCGAGGCCGAAGCCAACAACCGGGATCTTTTCATCCATAAGTGGTGCCGTTTGGCGATGGAGTTCGTGGACAGCACCGGATTTTTCAGGCCTTTTGCGCTAAAAGCCCCCGGTAAACTTCGCCGATCCCGCTAGCGCGGGTCTTCCAGGAGTGCCGCTGCTCGGCGAAGCCCCTTCCTTCCGCCGAAATGCGTA
>JAGWJU010000110.1 GCA_028865585.1 Elusimicrobiota bacterium
CGGCCTCCGTTCCTATCCGCTTTTCGGACCAGCGCCCGCAAAACGGCATCGGCCCTGGCTTTCACCGGCGGTGGAGCGTCATCGCGGATTGTGGCGGCCCAGGCGTTCTTGAAGCCGCCTGCCTTTTTGATTTGACGGCACAGGCTGCGCATGGTCTCGAGCCAGATATTATTTTCGGGCCTGTCAACCGGGCCGTGCCCGACCAGAATGACGGTTTCCTTCGAAGGATCGCGGCTGAGCGCCTTTGCCCGAGCAATGAGGATGCCCGCGACCAGCGGGTCATCGTCCAAAGCAGGCGTCATAACCAGCTTCGCGTGAATCGCGACTTGCTTGCGAGGGTCAAAGTCCATGCCGGCCATATGCAGCACCATCGGGGGGAGCCTCTTCATTGCCTTGATGAAAACCATCGATGGCGCCGCTCTGAGGTGCAGGGCGTAGCGGGTTTGGTCCATGACCGAGGAGTGGGAGTTGATGAAGAGCGGCACTACGGCAATGCGCTTGAGGCCGCGGGCCTCGAGTCGGTCGATGCCCGCCTGCATGGCGTCCGGCGCGGCCATGCCGAAGGCGACTTCGGCAGGCACGCGCTTGTTGACGGCGTCGCGGACGGCGTAGACTTGGGAGTCCCACTCTCTCCCGGCGCCGTGAGCGAGGATTAAAATTCCGTACGGAGTGCGGCTGCGGGCAGGCTTTGCAGGAGGAGCGGCGCGCGCCGGAAGCGAAAGGGCCAGCAGGAGCGGAAAGAGGGACATTAAGCTTTGGAGGGCGCGGGAACGTCGGAATGCTTGAAGCTCGCTTCTTGCCCGCTGCCCAGGGATTTTTCCCAAAGCGAGAACTCCCGGCTTTTCTCGGCTACGATTTCGCGCGCCCTGGAGAGCTCAACGCCGCGTTTCGTCATGTTGTCGGCGACGACGGATTCCAAGTCCTCGAGGCGGTAGACGTAGACGTGATCGATGCCGTGCGCCGATTCCTCGACGTTCCGGGGCATCGCGATGTCCAGGATGAAAAGGGAGCGGCCTTGCCGGGTCTTCGCGGCTTGGCGGATCATGTCGGTGGTCAGGACGGGGCGCTCGGCGGAGGTCGACGCGATGACGATGTCGGCGCGCTCCAGGGCCGAGGGGAGCTCTTCCCAGGGCGCGGCTTCCGCCAAGAATTGAGCCGCGAGCGCGCGGGCCTTCTCCCAAGTCCTGTTGACGACGGTCAGGCGCAGGATTTTCTGGCTGACGAGGTGGCGCGCGGTCGTTTCGGCCATGGAGCCGGCGCCGACGATCAGAGCCGTGGCGCTCTGCAGTCCGCCGAAGATGGTCTGGGCCAGCTGTACGGAAACCGAGGCGACCGAGGTCTGGCCGATGGCCACGCCCGTTTCGCTGCGGACCTTCTTGCCGACGTAAAGCGCCCGCTGGAACAAGACGTTGAAGTACTTGCCGGTCATCGCGGCGGCGCGCGCCGCCTCATAAGCTTCCTTGACCTGGCCCAGGATCTCGGTTTCGCCGACGACCAAGGAGTCGAGCCCGGAGGCGACTTCAAAAAGGTGTTTGACGGCCGACTCGCCGCTGTAGCGGTAGGCGTGCTTTGAGATGGGCGAGCCCGAAACCTGCTCGAGCCACGCCGTGATGCGCGCATCCTGGACGGAGTCGCCTTCCGGGGTCCGGAAGTAGACCTCAAAGCGGTTGCAGGTGGACAAAACGGTCGCCTCCGATGTCCCTTCGGCTTTGATTCTCTTGGCCAATTCCGAGGCGGACAACAGCGCCAGCCGCTCTCTGATGTCTAGCGGGGCGCTCTTATGGTTGAGGCCCAGGACGGCCAAGCTTTGTTCCATGACGCGGGCGGCCGTTCTCGCGCTCAGCCCCCTCCGGAGAGGTAGCCGTGGAGCGGGCTGAGGAAGTTGACGCCGAGGAACGTAAAGAGCACGCAGGCGAATCCCACCATGGAAACATAAACCGCTTTCTTGCCGCGCAGTCCTTTGACGAAGCGCATGTGCAGGTAGCCGGCGTAGACCAAGGCGGTGATGAGCGCCCAGGTCTCCTTCGGGTCCCATCCCCAGAAGCGGCCCCAGGCGCTGTAGGCCCAAATGCCGCCCATGATGATGCCCACGGTCAGCACCGGGAAGGCCCAGACGATGATCCGGTAGTTGAGGTTGTCGAGCTCCTCGATGGAGGGCAGGCGGTAGCACAACTCGCTCGGTTTGCGGGATTTGATCTGGTGCTCCTGGATGAGAAGGGCCACGCCCACGCCGAAGGCGTTGCCGAAGGCCGCGTAGGCGGTCATGAGACTTACGGGGTGGATGTTGATCCAGTAGTTTTGCAGGGCCGGAACCAACCCTTCCACGGCCGGGTTTGCGAAGATGAGCGCCGATCCGGTGCCGATGGCGGCCCAGGGGAGGACGAAAGCGCCCAGAATGCCCAGTTGGTGGCGGCTTTCGATGGCGAAGAACACCGCCACGGTGGCCAGGGACAGGAATGAGAGCGCGCCAAAGAAGGAGTTAATGGGGAAGTAGTACCGGTTGTCCGGGATCTTCCAGAAATAATGCATGCCGAAGCCGAAGCTCGCCAAGTGCAGGGCCAAGCCGGCCCCGACCAGGCGGAACATCCAGCGGCTCCACTTGTCGTCCTTGTTGTACAAGTAGACGAAGGCCGCAGTCGCGGCCAAAGAGTAGAAAGCCCACGCTCCTTTGAGGAAGAGCACCTCGTAGTTCATCTCAAGAAACCTCCACGATCGGATTTTCCGTCAGTTGAAAGTTATCCTCGGACTTAAGCTCCGCGCGCAGCGACTTCGCCAGGCCTCTGAACTCGGCCTCGTATTCGCGCACGCCGCGCGAGCTCCAGGCGCCGAGGTTGACGCGGCAAGTTCCGGATCCTGAGGACTCCAGCAGCACCCATATCCTCCGGCGGTGCATGTAAAAGAGCGCGATCATGCCCAGGAGCCACATGATGGCGCCCAGGACGACGATGGGAAAGCCGGGATCGTAGGCGACTTGGATGCCTGAAAAGAGAATCGGATCTATGCCGGCCAATTGGAAGGGCGGCGAAGGGGCGTGGGTCAACTGTCCGTTGGCGTCCTCGGTAAAGCACAAATCCGAATAGTTTTTAAGAAGCCAGAGCGGCGAAGTCTGGTGGGGGCCTACGCTGAACATCAGGCGCACGGCCGGGTTCTTCAAGTCCAGGGACGCGGTGTCCGCCTGCCCGTCCGTGATGGTGAAGTTGGGCAGCATCATGTCGGCCTCGACGGTGAAGGGCGTCCCTGGAATTTTGACGGGCACCCGCTGCGGCAGCTTGAGCGTCTCTTTGCCCAGCTTCAAGGTGACGCTGCGGAACATGCCGCCCGCGCCCCAGGACGCCTGGTAGAAGCGGACGCCGTGGACATCCAGCGGATGATTCACGCGGATGATCTTCTGGCCTAGGAGCTGGTCGCCTGTCATCACGCGGGCGTTCGAGGCGAAAAGCTTGGGGTCCATGGTGCCCTTGTAGTACTCGATGGTGAACTTGTCGACGTAAACGTCGACGGGTTCTTTCATGCTCCAGGGGTGGCCCCAGAAGAGCTGTTCGACCCTCTGCACGAACGAACGGGGGTCGAACATGTGCTGCATGCGCCGCGATCCGCCTTCGAGCACCGGGACCATCTCCACGAAGCCGAAGACGCTGCGGATCATGGCCCCGATCAGGATGACGACCAGGCCGATGTGGGCGAAATAAGACCCCCAGCGCTGGATTCGGTGCTTGGTGGCGGCAAAGGCTCCGGCCTGGCCCGGCAGGAAAAACTCTTCCTTGACGTGGTAGCCCTCGCGTCTGAGATGTCCGCGCGCCGCGCGCGAAGCGTCGTCAAACCCCATCTTGGATCCGAAAAACGCCTGGAAGGGCTTGAGCTTTAACGCGGCTTCCTTTTTGTCCAGGTGCTTCTCCAAATCCTCCTCGTCGGTCAGTTCGGGGGGAAGGGACACGATGCCGACGTCGGGCGGCTTGTTCCAAAGCTTGCAGAGCACGATGTCCACGGCCATCAGGGCTAGGATGCTCATGAACCACCAGCTGTGATAAAGGTCGAACATTCCGAAGAAGCTGAAGAACTTGGTCCACCAGGGATGCGCCTGCATGAAGGCGTTGGCTTTTTGCGGCTCCTGGCCGAGTTGGGGCAGGATGGTGCCGACGGCGGCGAAGAAGGCGATGAGGGAGCCCAGGAAAATATTAAAGCGGATGGAGCGCAGGATGCGTGTCATTTAAGGCTTGAGGATATTCTACTCTTTTGAGCCCGGTTTGTCCCGATCGAGGGGCGCCGCTAGGAAATCATGAAGCTCCAGGCGGCGAAGCGCCCGGAGTGCGACAGCGAGACTCCCCAGTCCTGGGGTTTGCCGCCCCGGAGAACTTTGGGCGCTCCGCCCTCATCGGCGAACGCCAGCAGTGAGGGCGAGGAGATTTCGTCCGAGGATTCGGCGATGAACTCCAGACATTTTTCTCGGGCGAACTCGTGGGGATCTTCCCCCGCGGGAACTTCCGCCACCTCCCACAAGACGTCGCCCGGCGTCTCGTCGTCGCCGATGAAGCCCCCGCGCAGGACCGCGACGCAGTGGATTTTGTCCTCGTCCTCGTGCGTGAAGCGGATGTCAAAGCGCGCGCCCGTGGGCAAATGGACGATGCGCTTGCGGAACAAGTCGGCTTCCAGCATCCGGAAGGCCCCGGACGGAGTCTGGATGCCGGACTGCGCCAGGGCTTTGTGCGCGGCTTCCTTGGCCGCGATGAACTTGCAGACCTCGGCGAAGCGCTTGAGTCCCGGCGGGACGGCCTCAAGCGCGGCCATCTCGCGGGGGGTGAGGTGACGCGCGGTCCACTCGGGGTCAACGTCTCCGCTTTCGGCGTCGAAATGCTCCGTCAGGCGGGGGGACTTTAAGTCCAGCATGTCGTTGCCGCCGCAGTTCTTGGGAAGGGCGCTTGCTGCGAACCATTCTTCCTGCAGTTCGGCCAGAGCGTCGAAAAGCCGCTGCGCGACGGCGCGGGGCGTCGTTTCTCCCGGCAAGACGGCGGGAATAAGCGTGCCATAGGAGCGAAAAGTTTCCCCGCGCCGGGGCAGGGCCG
>JAGWJU010000111.1 GCA_028865585.1 Elusimicrobiota bacterium
CGAGCGCGTCATGGCATCCTTAATAAAGGAAGGTCTTGAGCCCGTAGACGCTTCCGCCGGACTTGAGGAATTCGGAGGCTTCCACCTCCACCACATCCAGGCCCACCACTCCGATTTGCCGCGAGACCACGGGCGCGCCTTGGGGCACCAGCGCCGTGCGGCAGTCCACGATGGCGGCGCTGCAGGCCAGCACCCCGCCCGCCTCGGACTCGGGAGCGCTCAGGACGACGGGAAAGATCTTCAGGATCATCTCCAGGCTCTCGCTGGAAAAAGCGGAAGGATAGATGAGCGCCGCTTCGGGCGTCAGAGGGCAAAAGCAGGTGTCTAGATGGAAAAAACGCTCGTTGACCAGCTTCAAGGCCACGACCGGCGCGTCGAAGACCCGGGCCACTTCCTCGTAGGACTCGATTTCGGAGCGAAAGCCGTAGCCGCCCCAAATGAGCCGCTTGGCGGGGTGCCATGCCGCGTCGCCCGCGCCTTCAAAGTAGCGGGTCGAGTCCTTGAAGCGCGCAATGCGGTAGCCCCGGCGCGTGAACCACTCCTCGTAGGCCGGGATTTCCCGGCGCCGCAGCGGGTGGCGCATTTGGCTCAGCAGGCAGGTCGGGCGACCCTCGCCGTCTAGGCCCGCCAAAGTCTGGTTGGAGCAGAAGGTCATCTCCTCCAAGCCCTGCACCGGTTGGATGAGCTCGACCGGCTTGCCCGCTGTCTCGAAGGCCTGGCGCAGCGCCTCCCACTGCCGGCGGGCCAGAGCTTTGTCGATGGTCCCGGCCTGGCCGACCATGTAGGGATTCTTCACGTCGAGCACGTCGAAATAGTCCGGCGGGCACAAAAGCACCGACTTGGGGTGCTCCATGTCGGGGCAGTTCTTGACCGAAAAGCCGCGCAGATCGGAAAGAGTCTTGTACACCCGGCTCATTCAAAGTTCTCCGAGACAAAGCGCACGGCGAACTCGTCCGCCGTGCCGGACCAAGCCTCCTCGCTTGTTCCCGCCTTGACGGCCGAGATGCGCCCGCCGTCTTGGCTCCGCCAAACCCAGCAGTCGCCGCAGCCCAAATGCGCCCCGTCGGCGCGGCCGTGCGCGATGGGCACAAAGACCACGGGGCGCCCGGCCCGGCCCAGGACGCGCCCCGCGAGCAAGCGGAAGAATCGGCGGCGAAAGGGCGTCTCGCGGGAAAACTCGGCGGCTAGCGCCGCAATCCGCGCGCGGACCTCCTCCTCGCCTAGGCCCGCGGCGCGCGCGGCGGCGCGAAGGGCCGCCGCGGTCGGGGCGTCCAGGCGGCCCGCGGCGCACGCGTTCAAAACGCCGGAATTGACGCCCAGGCCCAAGGCTCTGGCCGCCGCCCATCCCGCGCACAAAAAGGGGACGTTGCGGCGCAGCGGGCTGCGGAGCGGCAACTCGGCCTCAAAGCGCCTGAAATCCTCGTTCTCCCTCAAGGTTTGAAGCGCGGCGGCGCCTCGCGGCGCTTCCCGGCGGCGCCAGACGTCCTTCACCCACTCGCGCAGGGCGTAGAGCGCGCGGCCGGTGGCCGGCACGCCGCCCGAAAGGACCATGCCGACCTCGCCGCCGGACTCCAAACGCGAAAAAAGCCTCCACGGGAACAGATCCAGGGCCGTGCGGCGCAACAGGGAGGACTTCCCGAAGTCCCGTCTCAGCGCCGTGCGATAGACGCCGAGATGGGCTCCGGCGACGAAACCGGCGTAGAGCCCCTCCTCGTGCAGGGCCAGCATGTCCAAGGCGAAATCATCGACGGCGATGACCAGGCGCGGGCGGCAGGGCGTCTGGCGCAGAAAACGCAGGGCCAGCACGGCTTGGCGCACCATCTCCACGTTGAGCGCCGCGGCGTCGCCGTAGGCCGGCGGATGCGAGAGCAGGGCCAGGAGGGCCGCGGGCTTGCCGGCGTCTTGCTCCGCGCGGCGCACGGCTTGGCGCGCGCGCTCCAGCGGCTGACGCAAATCTTCGAAAGACGTGCGGTAGTCCTTGGCGAGGGCCTGAAACACGCGGTCCTGGATGGAAAACGCCGCGGATGAGGGGATGCACTTCAGGGCCTGCGAGACCAAAAAGCCGGCGCCGGTGAACACCGGCTGCAGGCCGCGCTTGGCCCACTCCGGCTTGGAAGGCAGGGTGGTCCCGTTCTGCGAAGCCCGGGCGATCATTCCCATCAGGTCGCCGGGAATTTTCGCGGCCGCGCCGGCGTCCGGATCGATTCGCATGATGGCGGATTCTAACATAAAATGATAACTTCTCTAGGAATGCTCCTCTTGGCCCTTCTTCTCGGCTTATGCCCGCCGGCGCGCGCGTCTGCGGCTGCGGTCCCGGCGGCCGCGGCGTCCTCCGGCTACGTGGTGCGCGTGGACTCGGGCGTCGTCTACTTGGACTTGGGCTCCGCCTCCGGCGCCCGGATCGGCCAGGAGTTCCGCGTCTACACCCTGGGGCCCACCCTCATCGACCCCGCGACCGGCCGCAACCTGGGCCGGCCCAAGAGCTTTGTCGCGGACGGGCGCATCACGGATGTCGAGCCCCTGTATTCGGAAGGCGCCCTGATTTCCCCGTCGGCCCCCGCCGCCGCGGGCATGCGCGCGGAGCTTGGCGCGCTTCCCGCCGCGGAGCCCGCCGCGCCGGCGAAAGTTCCGGAGGCCTCGGCCGCGCCGCAAGGGCGCAAACCGCGCTGGCGCAGCCCCTGGTTCGATTTTCCCGCCGCCGCCTTCGCGGTCGGAAACTTCTCCGGCGCGGGCAAGCCCGAAGTCGCGCTGGCCTCGCGCAAAACCGTGCGCCTTTATCCCTACCCGCCCGAAAGCACGGCGACTTTAGCCCAGTTCGCCGTCCCCGGCATCGGTTCGCGCATCGTCTCCCTCACGGCCGACGCCTCGAGCGCCGCGCCGGCGCGGCTTCTGGCCACCTTTTACGACGACGGCCTGGGCCGCATGGAAACGGACGTCCTGACCGTGAGCAGCGGCGCCTGGACGCTGGAGCAGAACATACCCTGGATGGTCCGGGCCTACCGCCGCGCGGACGGCGCCCGCGCGCTGGCGGCCCAGCAGCTCCTAGACGACGCGACTTTCCCTTTTTCCGCCATCTATCCCCTCGAAGCCGGTCCGGACGGGCGCTACGCGCCGGGCGACAAGGCCCTCGCCAAGACGGGCTCGGACTGGCTTTACGGCTTCGCTCGCGTGCGGCTGGACTCCGCGCCGGCCGAAATTTTCGTTACGGACTCCCATCGGATTAAGGCCGTCGCCCCCGACGGAACCTGGGAAAGCGACGAGGCTTACGGCCGGACTCCCGTGCGTCTAAGCTGGCAGAACAAAATCCTGGAATTTTATCCCCCCATGCCCGTCCTCGAAGGCCGCGGCGGCGCCTCCTTGTTTTTGGTCCGCAACGAGTCGCGCTTCGGGGCCATGGCCGAAGCCTTCGGAATCTTCGACGGCGCCGAGATCGTCCGGGAAGACTGGAGCGGAGGCGCGTTTTCCCCCGCCTGGACCTCGAAGACCCCCGGCTTCGTCACCGACCTCGCGCTTGAAGGCTCCGCGGACGCTCCGACGGACTTGGCCGCCGTGGTCTCGACCCGCGCGGGCAAGTCCTCCCTCTGGATTTATGATCCCTAAAGACTCGATTGCCGTTCTCGACAAGGGCTTTGTGCGCCTGGTGGACTTCATGGGAGGCGACCACGGCGTCGTCGACGCCGCGCGCGTCTCCTACGGCGGAGCCTCCAAGGGCGAGGAGGCGGACAAAAAGCTCATTTCCTACCTCCTGGCCCACTCGCACCTGACCCCCTTCGAGCACGCGGTCTTCAAGTTTCACGTCAACGCCCCCATCTTCGTGGCGCGGCAGTGGTTCCGCCACCGCTTCGCCGCCTACAACGAAATCTCCTACCGCTACACGCAGGCCAAGGACGAGTACTACGTTCCCGAAAGCTGGCGGGCGCAGGACCGCAAGAACAAGCAGGGCTCCATCGAGGCGCCCGCGCTCGATCACGCGGCCCTGGCCGCGAAGTTTTCCGAGCAGGTCCGCCGCGCCTCGGCGCTCTACGAGGAGATGATCGCGGCCGGCGTCGCGCGAGAGATGGCGCGCATGATTTTGCCGGTCAACCTCTACACCCAGTTCTACTGGACGGTCAACGCGCGCAGCCTCATCAACTTCGTCTCCTTGCGCGCCGACGCGCACGCGCAGTGGGAAATTCGGCAATACGCCGTCGCGCTGGCGGGAGTTTTCCGCGAGAAGATGCCCTGGACCTACGAGGCGTTCCTGCGCCACGGCTGGAAGGGCGAGAACCCGGAGATGTCCGCGCAGGCGCGGGAGGTCCAGGAGGCGTGAGCCTTCGGCGCGCGCTTTTGGCCCTGGCGGCCGCGGCGCTCGCGGCGGGCCCGGCCCGCGCCCAGAGCGTCCTGCGGGTCCGGCGCGGCGACATCCACATCACGGTCCACGTCCGCGGCACGGTGCGCGCGGAGGACAAAATCACCCTCGCCTCGACCATCTCCGGCCGCGTTGAGGACGTCTACGCCCAATCGACCGGAACATGGATATTGAACAGCAAGGCGCTGGGCGACGTGGCCAGCGCGCACTTGGCGGCCATGCTCGACTCCCCGACCACCACCGACCGTTCCGTGGTGCTCTCCCGCTGGAAGGCCGACTATCCCCTCATCCCGGTGCGCTGCCCGCAGGACTGCTACCTCCTCAAAATCGAGGTGCGCCGGGGAGACTGGATCTCCTCCAGCCAGCCGCTTTTTTCCGCCGCCGAGACCCTGCGCATGATCGGGAAAGTCCCGGCGGGCAACGCCTATCTGATCCAAGGCGGCCAATGGCTCACCTACTGGGCCAAGAACGACCCGACGGACAAATTCCGCGTGCGCGTGGAGAACTTCGCGCTCGATCATCCGGGCCGGCCTCAGGACTCGGCGGCGACCTTTGCCATGGACATGACGCCGGACCAGTACTTCCCCCCGGGCACCGCCTGGGAGGGCGTCATCATCCCGGTGGATCATCCCAACGCGCTTTTGGCCCTGGCGGCCGCGGCGCTCGCGGCGGGCCCGG
>JAGWJU010000112.1 GCA_028865585.1 Elusimicrobiota bacterium
GTAGCCAGCGCGACTTCCTCGGGTACCCTGGCGCCGCTTTTCTTGATCGGCGCGGGCGCCGGGAAGGGTTTTGCGCGCGCCTGCGCCTTGCTGTTTCACGCCGCGATCCTGGACCCCCGCTTGGCGGCTTTGGTGGGCTTGGCCGCCTTCTTCGGCGGCATGTCGGGCGCGTTTTTAGCCTCCATGATGCTCGTCATTGAGACTACGCGGCAAGCGCAAGCCTTCATGCCGCTTTTGACCGGCTGCGCGGCGTCCTACCTCATGGTCCGGCTATTGTCCAACGAGAACATCATGACGCAGAAGTTCGGACGCCAGGGGCGCCCCGTTCCCGCCGGCTACGCGGCCGACGACCGGGAGCCTCCCGGGAGCTGACGCATGGATTTTTTCCTGGCCTGCCTTCCTGTCTTTAAGCGTCTGCCCGAGGAGGCTTTGGAGCGGCTCTCCCGTGCTTTGGCGCTGCGCCGCTACGGGAAGGGACAGGCGATTTTTATGGACGGAGACGCTCCCCGAGCGGTCTATCTCTTGAAATCCGGATTGGTGAAGGCGGTCAAGTATTCGCGGCGCGAGGAGCCGGTCACCATGGAGATTATCGTACCCGGCGGGCTTTTTGGGATGATCGCGGTCTTGGACCGCAAGACCTATCCGGTCAGCGCTGTCTGCATCCGAGATTCGGAGGCGTATGAGATTCCCGGGCGGGTTTTCGAAGATCTTCTGAGGACCAATCCTGATTTTTCCCGCGCGGTCTATTCCGAAATCGGCGAGCATTTGAGGCAGGCCCACACCCTGCGCGCCATGGGGCGCGAAGCCGTCTCTCGGCGCATTGCTTACATTCTTCATCTCCTTGCCCAAAGCATGGGCAAGGAACTTTCCATCGGCCGGGAGGATATAGCGGAGATGTGCAGCACCACGCAGGAGACGGTCATCCGCACGCTCTCGGAGTTCCGCCGCAAGAAGCTCATCGCCTCGGGCTGGAAGCGGATCGTCGTCCTGCGGTCCGAGGGATTGGAGAAATTGTATTCCAGCCCGGACGGCCCACCGGACGAATCGCGAAAATCCTGATCCAGCGCATATTCTTTTTCGTCCAGGCGCGCTATCCTATGGTCGAACTATAGGAGGCGAGTTGACCATGAAAAGGGATAAAGGGCGGATTGCCGTAACGCTGGCGGCGCTGGCTCTGGCGGCGTTCTGGAGCCGGAGTTGGGCGGCGCGGGCGGCCGAGCCGGTCGTAAATGCGGTTTTGACTTACGCGCCGAACGTCCCCCCCGCCATTACCAGGAAGCGCCCGGCCGTGGTGCGGGCGACCCTGGAGACATCGGAAGTTGACGGCGTCCTGGCTCCGGGATTGGCAGAGCCGGTCGAGTACCATTTTTGGACCTTCAACGGCCATGTGCCGGGGCCATTTATCCGGGTGCGCGAAGGCGACAGCCTGGAATTGACCATCAAGAACAGCACGGCCAGCGCCATGTCCCACAGCATCGACATGCACGCGGTCACGGGCCCCGGCGGCGGTTCGGCGATTACGCTGGTCCGGCCCGGAGAGTCCAAAACCGTCCGCTTCAAGATGCTCCATGCGGGGCTCTTCATGTACCATTGCGCGGCCCCGCCCGTCACGGATCACATCGCCAACGGCATGTACGGCCTTATTCTGGTCCAGCCGAAGAAGCCGCTGCCGCGCGTCGACAAAGAGTTTTACGTGATGCAGAGCGAATTTTATACCAAAGAGAGCCGGGATTACGAGGGGATGACGACCTACGATCCGCAAAAGGCCTTGGATGAGGATCCGACCTATGTCGTGTTCAACGGCCGGGTAGGATCCTTGATGGACGATAATGCCCTGCGGGTCAAGACCGGCCAGCGTATCCGCGTTTATTTCGGCGACATCGGACCGAACAAGCCCTCATCCTTCCATATCATCGGGACCATGTTCGATCGAGTCTGGACCGACGGCGGCATCGGCGGCCCGATCTTACGGAACATCCAGACCACGCTGGTGCCAGCAGGCGGCGCCGCCATCGTGGACTTTCATCTCCTGGTGCCGGGAACCTACACGCTTGTGGATCACTCCATCTTCAGGGTGGAGAAAGGCGCGATAGGCCAGATCAAGGCCAGCGGGCCGGCGCGCCCGGACATTTACCGCGTGGTGCGCTAGGATGGCAGCGTCCCAGCCGGCGACGGTCGGAAGCGTAGCTCCCTTCTTGGCCAAGGCTCCGCCTATTTCCATTCCGATGCGGCACTTCGTCTTCGCCGCCGTGGCCTTCTGGGTCTTTGCCGCCGCGTTTTTTCTCGGTTCCGGCAGATTCCTCGGCTTTAATTTCCAGGCGCTTTGGGTGCTGGGCTTGGTGCACACCCTGACGCTGGGATGGATCACCATGAGCATCTTCGGGGCCTTGTGCCAGCTGACGCCAGTGCTGTGGGAGATTCCCCTGCCTAACCCCGGGCTAGTCAAACTGGCATGGTGGTGTTTTGCCATCGGCTTGGTCGGTTTCGTAGGGCATCTCTGGGCGGACTTGCAAAACTTCTGGATGCCGGCCGCACTGGCGGTCCTGGGAGTTTTCTTCTACCTCTTCGTGTTCTGGAAAGCCATCCTCCTGGCCAAGAAGCTGGATTGGACAGGTACCCACTTGGCGCTGTCCTTGGGCTACCTCTCCATCGTGGTCATTCTGGGGCTTTTGCTGGCCTATGACCGGGAAATGGGCATTTTATTTTCCGATCCCGAGGGAGTCCTGATCGCCCACATTCATCTGGCCTTGGTTGGCTGGGTATCCCTGACTATCATGGGCGTCTCCTATCGCCTAGTCTCCATGTTCACCCTGGCCCACCTGGAGTCAAAGACTCCTGGGCGTCTTGCGCTGGTTTTGGTAAACGCCGGCCTTATCGGCCTGGCTGCCGATTGCCTGTTTTTTGGAGGGCGCCTGCTTCCGCTGTGGTCCGTCATTCTGGTCTTGGGCGGGGCGGCCTACCTTTATCAAATGCGGCGGATATTCGCCGCCCGGAACCGGCGCATAGACCCCGCCCTGGGTTTCACCATCCTGGCGCTTCTGGGCGGCGCCGTTTGGGCGGCGCTGGGTCTAAGCTTAGCCTTCGGCTGGTTGCCTGACACCACGAATATGCGGGTCGCCTATATTTTCGCCGCCATTCTAGGCTGGATCACGCCGTTTATCCTCGGGCAAATCCACAAAATCGTGCCTTTTTTGGTCTGGCTGCATCTCTACAATCCCTCCAGGGGATTCGCCCCCGGGATAAAGCTCCCGAAGATGCAGGATCTGACCAGCCAGACAATCGCCTGGATGGAACTAGCGGCCTTAACACCAGCGATTTATATCGGAATCGCCGCATTTTTAATGAAGTCGGAAATTCTGATAAGGGTCAGCGCGCTCTTCTTCCTCGCCGCGGCGACGCTCTACCTCATCAATACGGGGCTCACGCTCAAGCACCTGAAGTGGAGCCCGTACAGCGCTTGACTCAAAAAATAAGCCGGCTATAGGCGCAGGGCCTGCCGGCCTGCCGCGCTGATCATGGCCGGATTCCAGGGAGGGTCCCACACCGGGATCAGCGCTACCCGGCGCTTTCCCGCCACGCCTTCCAGGGCTTCCTGGGCCATGCCGCTGATGGCTTCTCCCATGGGGCAGCCGCGGCTCGTCAAAGTGAATGCCACCCGGATTTCCGCGGGCGATATATCGACGCCATAAATGAGGCCCATGGCGACCATGTCCAGCCCGACTTCGGGGTCGATGACGGTCGCCAAGGCGAAAAGGACGGCCTGCTTGAGATTATCCATGGGAAGGCGTCCGCCGTCTTTCGCTCTTATTTCCTCCTGATGCGGAGCCGGAATTGGTTCTCTCCCAGCCTTTCTATTTCATGGGAAAATCCCGCAGCCTCGAGCTCCGCATAGAGTGGAACGGGCTCGCGGTGGTGGCGGACCTCGAGCACGTCACCGCCTTGAAGATCCCGGATTTTTTCAAGTATGCGGACCATGGGTTCGGGAGGCTCCAGACTGCTTACGTCCAGGGTCAGGATCCGGCCTGCCGCGGGCGAGGCCGGGAACTGGGCGTTTTGGGCGTCCGGTTCCGTATGCGAGTGCCCCCCACACCCGCAGCTCCGGGGCGAGCGCTTCTTGCGGCAATGGAGCTGCCAGTCATCCTCGGCCAGGCGTTCGCTCCACGTCTCGAATCCTTGGTTCGCGAGCACATGGAAAAGCGGCCGAGGCTCGAAGGTCGCGCGCACGATGAGGACTCCGCTCTCAGGGACCTTGGACGCCTCGCCCAGAATTCTCTTGAGCGGCTCGCGGCCGGCGCGCAAATCCTCGCGCACGTCGACAAGCGCGCCTTTGCCGGAGGCCCAAGCCGGGCGTTCTTGGTCGTCAGCCGCAGCGCGTTCCGCGGCCGCGGCGACGCGCCGGATAAGCGCTACCCATCTTTCAGGGCCGCTTTCGATGACCTCCCATTTGAACTCGCCGCCGCGTTCGGCCTGGAACTGGTAATAGAGAGGTTTGGGGTCGTGGTCGTTGACCAAGCGGATGGCCGCGCCCAGGGGCAGAGCGTCCCAAGCCGCGAATATCTTCGGGTGTCTCTCCCGTGGAATCATCTCCCGTACGTCCATGAGAACTTCATCTTGCATATGATCTCTCTCCTTGTCCGTCATCTGGCGCTGTTTGGACCGGCATCAAAACTGCGCTCCGCGAATCCCGCCATTGTGAGCAGGAAAACCGAGTTTTCCACGGCATGGAGTTCGTGAACAAGGCCGGCATGAAGCGTCACCAGCATGTTCGCGCGCAGAGCCAGCGGATTTTCCCGTGCGGCTTGGACGGTTTCATCCTTGACCCCGAATTGGATTTCACCCTCCAGCACATGCACTATGATGGGAACCTCTGCCTTGTGCGGATAGAGCCGATAGCCTTTCCGCAGCGCGACAAGCACCACCTTGAGGCCCGCTTCCTTATGGAGGATAATCGCATTGTGCCCGTCGCGTTCCAAGATGCCTTCAGACTTAAGGTCCTGGACCGCCCGGACCAAGTCAAAG
>JAGWJU010000113.1 GCA_028865585.1 Elusimicrobiota bacterium
AAGAAGGGCAAGGTTTTGGTCGTGGGCTGGGGCGGCACCTACGGAGCCATCACTGCCGCGGTCAAGAACTGCCAGGCCAAAGGGATGTCCGTGGCCTCCGTGCATCTGCGGCACTTGAATCCCTTGCCGCCGGATTTGGGGGCCATCTTGTCCCAATACGAGTCGGTCGTAGTGCCGGAGTTGAATCTCGGCCAGCTGCTCAAAATCTTGCGGGCCAAGTACCTGGTCAACGCGGTGGGCGTCAACAAGATGAAGGGGCAGCCGTTCAAGATTTCCGAGATCGAGGCGGGCATCGAGGCGGCGCACAAGGGCCGCGGGGGGAACTGAAATGGACGAGGAACTGACCAAGCTGCCGGCCGCGGGCCCGGTCCCCGCCATGACCAAGAAGGACTTCACCTCGGATCAGATGGTCCGCTGGTGCCCCGGCTGCGGCGACTTCGCCATCCTGGCCACCGTGCAGAAGCTCCTGCCCTCCATGGGCATCCCGCGGGAGAAATACGTCTTCGTCTCGGGCATCGGCTGCTCTTCGCGCTTTCCTTATTACATGAACACCTACGGCGTGCACTCCATCCACGGACGCGCGCCGACCTTGGCCACGGGTTTGAAGTGCGCCAGGCCGGATCTTCAAGTCTGGGTCATCACCGGCGACGGCGACGCCTTGTCCATCGGCGGCAACCATCTCATCCACGCTCTCAGGAAGAACGTGGACATCAAGATTCTGCTCTTCAACAACAAGATTTACGGCCTGACCAAGGGCCAGGCTTCGCCGACCTCCGAGTTCGGCAAGAAGACCAAGTCGACGCCGTACGGCTCCATCGACCAGCCCATCAACCCGCTGGCCATCGCGCTCGCTTCCGAGGCCACCTTCGTGGCCCGCGCGGTGGACACGGACCTGCCGTCCTTGGGCGAAGTCCTGCGCCGCGCCGCCCTGCACAAAGGCTCGGCGTTCGTTGAGATTTTCCAGAACTGCATCGTCTTCAACGACGGCGCCTGGGCCGACGCGTCGGACAAGTCCCTGCGCTCGGACGCCCTCGTGCAACTGACCCACGGCCAGCCGCTGGTTTTCGGCAGGGAGAAAAACCGCGGCATCCGCCTCACCAAGGGCTTTTTGCCCGAGGTCGTCGAGTTCGAGGCGGGCAAGCCTCCGGCGGACCTTCTGGTTCACGATGAGGCGGCGCAGAGCCCCGCCTTGGCGCACCTCTTGGCGCACATGAGCCATCCGCCGTACCCTTCGCCGGTGGGCGTGTTCCGCGACGTGAAGAAACCCATCCTGCACGAACTGATGGAGGGGCAGATCGCGGCGGCGAAGAAGTCCGGCACGCCGGATTTGCAGAAGCTTTTGACGGGAACCGAGACGTGGAGCGTCAACTAAGGAGGCTTTTATGCCCGAAGCGAAGTCCAATGCCGACGCGTTGCTCAAATCCGTGATGGACAAGAAGACGCCCGAGTCGTACTCCCCCGGCCTCGAAGGCGTGGTCGCGGCCAAATCCAAGCTTTGCTCCATCGACGGAGCGGCGGGCAAGCTCTACTACATGGGCTACCCCATCGAGGAGGTCGTCAACGGCTCCGCGACGTACGAGGAGATCGCCTACCTGTTCTGGCACGGGCGGCTGCCCAATGTGAAGGAGCTCGAAGCCTTCAAGGACGAGCTCGCCGAGGCGCGGACTCTGCCGCAGCAGGTCATGGACTTCATCAAGCTTCTGCCTCACACCTGCCACCCGATGGACGCCCTGCGCACCGTGGTTTCGCTCCTGGCGGCTTTCGACCACAACCCGGAGCGCTCGCCCGAGGCCAACTTGAAGAGGGTCTTCTCGCTGACCGCGCGCTTCCCGACCATCGTGGCGGCGTTCCACCGCTTCCGGCAGAACCAGGCCCCGGTCGAGCCCGACCCCAAGCTCTCGCACGCGGCCAACTTCCTCTATATGCTCTTCGGCGAGAAGCCCGATGAGACCACGGCCAAGGTCATGGACGTGGCCATGGTGCTCCATTTGGACCACGAGATGAACGCGTCCACGTTTTCCTCGCTGGTGACGGCCTCGACCCTCTCCGATCTCTACTCCGCCATCTCGGCCGGCGTGGGCACGCTCAAGGGGCCCCTTCACGGCGGCGCCAACGAGGCGGTCTTGAAGATGCTCTTGGAAATCGGCGACCCGGCCCGCGTGGAGACCTACGTGGACGACGCGCTGGCCAAGAAGAAAAAGATCATGGGCTTCGGCCACCGCATGTACAAGGCCTACGATCCGCGCGCTCGCCTGCTCAAAGAGTACGCCCGCCGCGCCTCCGAGAAGACCAAGGCGTCTCGCCTCTTCCAGATCACCGAGAAGATCGAGGAAGTGATGATCCAGAAGAAGGGCGAGCAAGGCATCTTCCCGAACGTGGATCTCTACTCCGGCATCATCTACCACCAGATGGGCATCCCCACGGACATCTTCACGCCCATCTTCGCCATCGCGCGCGTGGCAGGCTGGACCGCGCACGTGCTTGAGTACTGGCAGGAAAACCGGCTCTTCAGGCCCAATGCGCTCTACATCGGACCCTCGGCGCGGAAGTTCCCGCCGCTGGCCCAAAGATAGCGCGCGATGAAGCTTCTCGAGTGGGAGTCCAAGGAGATCTTAAAGGCCCGCGGCGTGCCCGTGCCGCCGTCGGGCGGCGTCATTGAGGCGACGGGCCGCCTGAACGCGGCGCTCAAGTAAGCCGGCCAAGGGCCCTGGGTCATCAAGGCCCAGGTGCTGGCCGGCGGGCGCGGCAAAGCCGGCGGCATCAAGGTCGCCAAGACTCCAAAGGAGGCGCAGGCCGTCGCCAAGTCCATCCTGGGCATGACTTTGTCCACGCATCAGACCGCGGGACAGGGCATCAAGGTGGACTCGGTGCTTGTGGAGGGCGCCGCCAAAATCGAGAAGGAATATTACTTTTCGGTCGTCTTGGATCGCCAAAGCGCGTCCCCGGTCGTCGTGGCTTCGGGCCAGGGCGGCATGGAAATCGAAACGCTGGCGGAAGAGAAGCCCGAGGCCATCCTGCGCGTGCCCGTGGACGTGGACGCGGGGCTGCCCGCCTACGCCGCCCGCCGCCTGGCCTTCGCCATGGGCGTGCCGGCGGACAAGGCGGGGGAGTTCTCGCGCATGGCGCGGGCTTTGTGCCGTGTTTTCCTCGATTACGACTTGAGCCTTTTGGAAATCAATCCCCTGGCCCTGACCTCCAAGGGCCTGGCGGCCTTGGACGCCAAAATCGTGGCGGATGACAACGCCTTGTTCCGGCATCCCGACTTGGCCAAGCTCGTCGATCATGAGTCCTCGGCCCTGGAGAAAGCCGCCAAGAAGGCCGGCATCTCCTACGTGGGCTTGGACGGCAACATCGGCTGCATGGTCAACGGCGCGGGTTTGGCCATGGCCACGATGGACACCATCGGTTTGGCCGGCGGCACGCCCGCCAACTTCCTGGACGTGGGCGGATCGGCCGACGAGGAACGGGTCACCAAGGCCTTTACCATCATCTTGAAGGACCCCAAGGTCCAGGCGGTGCTGGTCAACATCTTCGGCGGCATCGTCAAATGCGACGTCATCGCCGGCGGCATCCTGGCGGCCTTAAAGCGCGTCAAGATTCGCGTGCCTCTGGTCGTGCGGCTGCAGGGCACCAACGTGGACAAGGGCAACGAGCTTCTGGCCCGCTCGGGCGTGAAGCTCATCCAGGCGGACGATTTGTGGGGCGCGGCGCAAAAAGCCGTCGCCGCGGCCAAGGGCGCCAAGGGGGCGGCATGACCAACGGAAATGGTTTGCGTCCTAAGGATATAGGAGGCAAACCGTGAGCATCATCCTGAATAAAAATTCCAAGCTCGTCGTGCAGGGCCTGACGGGTTCGGCGGGCAGCTTCCACGCCCAGCAATGCCTCGACTACGGCAGCAAAATCGTCGCGGGCGTGACCCCCGGACGCGGCGGCAGCCGGCACCTGGGCGTGCCCGTGTTCAACACCGTGGCCGACGCCCGCGCTAAAACCGGAGCGGACGTATCCCTCATTTTCGTGCCGGCCCCCGGCGCCGCGGATGCCGTGCTTGAGGCCATTGACGCGGGCATCGACACCATCATCTGCATCACGGAAGGCATTCCGGTCCTGGACATGGCGCGCGTCAAGAAAACCATCGTGTCCTTGAGCGGCCGCCGGACCATCCGCCTCATCGGCCCCAATTGCCCCGGCGTCATCACGCCCGAGGAGTGCAAGGCGGGCATCATGCCGGCCTACATCCACAAAAAGGGCTCCGTCGGCGTGGTCTCGCGCTCGGGCACGCTCACTTACGAGGCCGTCTGGCAGCTGACCCAGGAAGGCCTGGGCCAATCCACGGTCGTGGGCATCGGGGGCGACCCCATCATCGGCACCACCCACGCCGAGGTGCTGGAGCTCTTCGAGAAGGACCCCGAGACCGAGGCCGTCGTCATGATCGGCGAAATCGGCGGGCGGGGGGAGGAGGACGCGGCGCGCTTTTTCAAGGAGCGCATGACCAAGCCCGTCTTCGCCTTCATCGCGGGCCAGAGCGCGCCTCCGGGCCGCCGCATGGGCCACGCCGGCGCCATCATCGAGGGGGGCTCTGGCACCTACGCGGCCAAGGCCGCGGCCCTGCGCGAGGCCGGCATGACGGTGGTCGAGAACTTGAGCCAAATCGGCGCGGCCGTGGCGAAGTCCCGCAAGGCCGTCAGCGCCTAAATTCGCCGCAAAATTCGGCGTCCATCCGGCCTCTTCCTGTGATATGATGTCCTTAATGATTCGAAGCCGAAGGCTGGCTTTCGGGGGCTTGGCCTCCCTGTTCGTCGCGGCGTTTTCCCTCCCGGCCGGGGCCCAGACGGACGGGGCATTCTTTTCCCGCCTCAATGCCGTACAAGCGCAGGTCATCTCGAGGCCGGCGAACGTTTTTCCTCCCGGCAAGCTGTTCTCTCTCGAGTATGCGGCCGAGAGCGCGGCTCCGCTTTTAGGCGTCTTGCCTGCTTCGCGGGAAGA
>JAGWJU010000114.1 GCA_028865585.1 Elusimicrobiota bacterium
AAGATGACGCAGAAGGTCTCCGCGGATGAGATTAAGCGCATTCTGGCCTTGGGCGTGACGGTCAAAAAGGGCGTCGAAATCGGGCGCGACGTGGACCCGGAGGATCTTTTGTCCGGCTTCGACGCGGTCTTTTTGGGCATCGGCCTGGGCGAGACCAAGCGGCTGGGCATTCACGGCGAGACCCTGCGCGGCGTCTGGGACGCGCTGTCCTTCATCCGCCACGTCAAGAACCGCGATTTGAAGCCCCTGGGGCAAAGCAAATGCACCGTCATCATCGGCGGCGGCAACACCGCGATTGACGCCGCCACGCAAGCCAAGCGCACCGGCGCCGCGCGGGTCGTGCTGGCCTACCGCCGCGCCGAGACGGACATGAGCGCCTACGAGTTCGAGCGCGCGCTGGCCAGGACCGACGGCGTCGAGTTTCTCCTAAACGCCGCGCCTTTGCGCATCCTGGGAAAAAAGGACGTCGAGGGCGTCGAATTCGCGCGGACCGCGGTCAAAAGCGGCAAGGTCATCGAGCTGCGCGGCTCCCGTATTACGGTTGAGTGCGACCGCGTCATTAAGGCCGTGGGCCAAGCCAAGCAGATTTCCGTCGCCAAGGCGCTGGGGTTGGAACTCCGGCCGGATGGGCGCATCGCGGTCGATGCGCGGACCCTGCGCTCTTCCCACTCCAAGGTTTTCGCCGGCGGCGACGCGATTAGCGGCGGCAAGGAAGTGGTCAACGCGGCCGCGGACGGCAAACGCGCGGCCTACGGCATCGAGAAGACCCTGCGCCCGGGCGCGGCGTTGCCTCCGGGAAACGAATATTGGGTTTCCACCATCGAGGGCCGCCGCGTGGCGCCGATTCCCCCGCGCGGCAAGGAGGCCGTCCATGGCTAAGACGCGGCCCGATCTTTCGACCAACTGCGCGGGCATCAAGTCGCCCAACCCCTTTTGGCTGGCCTCCGCTCCTCCGACCAACTCCGGCGAGCAGATCATGCGCGCCTTCGAATACGGCTGGGGCGGCGCGGTTTGGAAGACGCTGGGACAGGATCCTCCGGTCATCAACGTGACCTCGCGCTACGGCGCCCTTGACGTCGGCGGCTCCAAAATCGCGGGCTTCAACAACATCGAGCTCATCACTGATCGGCCGCTTGAGGACAACCTTAAGGAAATGCTGGCGGTCAAGAAGCGCTTTGGAGACCGCGCGGTCATCGCGTCCTTAATGGTCCCTTGCGAGCGCCAGGCCTGGCACGACATCACGGCCAAGGTCATGGACGCGGGCGCGGACGGCATCGAGCTCAACTTCGGCTGCCCGCACGGCATGTCCGAGCGCGGCATGGGCGCGGCCGTAGGCCAGGTGCCCGAGTACGTCAAGATGGTGACCGAGTTCGTCAAGGAGAAATCCTCCATCCCCGTTTTGGTCAAATTGACTCCCAACGTCGCGGACGTGCGCTATGCGGCGCGCGCGGCCAAGGCCGGCGGCGCGGACGGGGTCTCCCTCATCAACACGATTAATTCCCTCATGGGCGTCAACTTGGACACATTGACGCCCAAGTTCGCGGTCGGCGGCAAGGCCGCGCACGGCGGTTACTGCGGCCCGGCGGTCAAGCCCATCGCGCTCAATATGGTGAGCCAAATCGCCACGGACCCGGAGACCAGGGGCCTGCCCATCTCCGGCATCGGCGGCGTCTCCACCTGGTCCGACGCGGCCGAGTTCATGCTTTTGGGATCCTCCTCGGTCCAGCTCTGCACGGCCGTCATGCACTACGGCTTTCGCATCATCGAGGACTTGAACGCCGGCCTGGAAAACTGGATGGCGGGCAAGGGCTTCAAAAAACTTTTGGATTTCATCGGCGTCTCCGCGCCCAACGTGACGGAATGGAAGCACTTGAACCTCCACCACAAGACCGTGGCGGAAATCGACGCCAAGACGTGCATCGGCTGCCAGCTCTGCTACGTCGCCTGCAACGACACCGCGCACCAATGCATCGCGGTCAAGTCCAACGAAAAGAACGGCACGTCCAGCCGCGTGCCTTATGTCATCCAGGAGGACTGCGTGGGCTGCAACCTGTGCTCTTTAGTCTGCCCAGTGGAGGGATGCATCACCATGAAGCCCGTCGAGACAGGCCACAAGCCGCTCACCTGGGACGAGTACGTCAAGAACGGCATGACGGGCTACAAGGAAGTCTACAAGCGGGTTCACGGATAATCCAGGAGGAATCACCATGTCTCGAATCGTCAAAGGCGGACTCATCCAGGCGTCGTGCGACTGGGCGACGCCCAAATACACGCTGGCGCAGATCAAGAAGAACATGATCGACAAGCACGTCGGACTCATCGAGAAGGCCGCCAAAGAGGGCGTGCAGATCCTGAGCCTCCAGGAGATTTTCTACGGGCCGTATTTCTGCGCCGAGCAGGACGACAAGTGGTACGACACGGCCGAACCCATCCCCGGCCCTACGACCAAGCTCATGCAGGGTCTGGCCAAGAAGCACAAGATGGTCATCGTGGTCCCCATTTACGAGACGCCCTCGACCGGCACCTACTACAACACCGCCGCGGTCATCGACGCCGACGGCGAAATCCTGGGCTGCTACCGCAAGAACCACATCCCCCACTGCGCGCCGGGATTTTGGGAGAAGTTCTACTTCAAGCCAGGCAACCTGGGATATCCCGTTTTCAACACCAAATACGCTAAGGTCGGGGTCTATATCTGCTACGACCGGCACTTTCCGGACGGCGCGCGCATTCTGGGCTTAAACGGCGCCGAAATCGTGTTTAACCCCTCGGCCACGGTCGCGGGATTGTCCGAATACCTCTGGAAGCTTGAGCAGCCCGCGCACTGCGTGGCCAACCAGTACTTCGTGGGAGCCATCAACCGGGTCGGCAAGGAGAAACCCTGGGGCATCGGCGAATTCTACGGCCAGTCCTATTTCTGCGATCCGCGCGGCAAATTCCTGGCCACGGGGCCGCGCAACAAGGACGCGGTCGTGACCGCGGAGCTGGATTTGGACGAGATTCTGGAGGTCCGCAAGGTCTGGCAGTTCTTCCGCGACCGCCGGCCGGAGACCTATGGGGAGCTCGTCCAGCAGCTGCCGTGAGCGGCGGCTTGAGAGCAAAAAGAAAGGCCCCGGTCGCCCGGGGCCTTGGTAGTTCAACAGCCGCCCGATAAATTTAATATAGCAGGAGCATGAATGCGCGTCAAGAGCCGAGCGGGGACCGAAGCTCCGCCCGTTCCAGACAGCTTCGGTTCCCATAGGTTTGCAGGGGCGGGAGTCGAACCCGCATCTTCCGGTTATCGGGCGGCTATTCTACCGTTGAACTACCCCGCATTCCCGCTTCATAATACGGGCCAATCTCAAAAAAGCTCCCTCCATGATCTCCGCGCTGCTTGACCCCGAGATTCTAGAGCACGCGGAAGATCTCTCCGCCTCGGCCTACTGGAACGCGGACATCGCGGCCACATCCAAGAAGGGGCGCACCTGGGCCTTGAAGGACATCATGGTCCTGTGGATTTCCCTCTGCGCCTGCGTGCCCACCTACATGCTGGCCTCGTCCCTCATCGCGGAGGGCATGAACTGGTGGCAGGCGGTGGCCACGATTTTCCTGGGCAACTGCATTGTGCTCATCCCGATGATCCTAAACGCCCACGCGGGCACCAAGTACGGCATCCCTTTCCCGGTCTACTGCCGCTCTTCTTTCGGCGTGCGCGGCGCCAACATCCCCGCGCTTCTGCGCGCCTTCGTGGCCTGCGGCTGGTTCGGCATCCAGGCCTGGATCGGCGGCTGGGCCATTTATAAGCTTCTGGCCATCTACTGGCCCGGTTTGGCCGCCTGGCCGGCCAACATCGCGGGCATCTCTCTGCCGGAGTTCCTCTGCTTCATGGCCTTCTGGGCCATCAATATGTTCGTGGTTTACAAGGGCGTCGAGTCCATCCGGTTTCTGCTCAACATCAAGGCGCCGCTTTTAATCGCGCTCGGCCTGGCGCTCTTGGCGTGGGCGTATGTTCGGGCGGGCGGCTTTGGGCTCATGCTCAAGACCCCTTCCGCTTTCGCGGCGGGACAACCAAAGGCCGGGCAGTTCTGGAGTTTCTTTTTTCCAGCGCTGACGGGCATGATCGGCTTCTGGGCTACTCTGTCGCTCAATATTCCGGATTTCACCCGCTACGCGAAGTCGCAGAAAGACCAAATCATGGGCCAAGCGCTGGGGTTGCCGCTTACTATGGGGCTTTTCTCCTTCATCGGCGTGGCCGTGACCTCCGCGACCGTGGTGATTTACGGCAAGAGCATCTGGGACCCGGTGGTGCTCATCTCCATGTTCAAGAACCCAATCGCCCTGGCCATCGGCTTGATCGCACTGTGCATCGCGACGTTGGCCACCAACATCGCGGCCAACGTGGTGAGCCCGGCCAACGACTTTTCGCACCTCTGGCCCAAGCGCATCGGCTTTCGCATCGGAGGCTACATCACGGGCGTCATCGGCATCCTGATGCAGCCTTGGAAGCTCATCGCCGACCCTTCCGGCTACATCTTCAAGTGGCTGGTGGCCTACTCGGCGCTGCTGGGCTCCATCGGCGGCGTCTTGATCGCCGACTACTTCGTTTTGAGGCGCTGCAAGCTCGACATCGCCGGACTCTACGCCCACAAGGGCCGCTACTGGTACACCAACGGCTTCAACCCCAAGGCCGTGGTCGCGCTTCTGGCGGGCATCCTGCCGCTGGCGCCGGGATTTTTAGGCGCCGTGGGCTTGGCGCACGTGTCCCACTTCTGGAGCGCGCTCTACAGCTACGCCTGGTTCATCAGTTTCGGCATTTCCTTCGCCATTTACCTGGCGTTGTCCTGGACGGGCTCCGTCCGGACCGCCGCCGCGATTTTGCCTTTCTCGATGGCGTTGTCGGCCTTGAACGAATCCGACGCCGTGACGACCTCCGCGTTT